>NZ_CALPCT010000003.1:0-152879 GCF_943193075.1 Streptococcus caecimuris
CCACTCAACCACTGCGTCTTGCTCGACAATCCAAAAACAATTGAGAGGCTAGGACTTTTGTCCCAGCCTCTTTTTGTATTTAATCAACCTTTTCTACCTTTAGCAATTGGCCGTGTTTTAATTCATAAATGGTATCCACATAGGTCAGGATAGAGCGGTCATGGGTCACCATGATGGCGCTCTTGTTTTTGGATTTGACTTCTTTTTGGATCAATTGGGCGATTTCTTGCCCTCGATCTGGGTCTAGGCTAGCTGTTGGTTCATCGGCTAAGATGACCTGCGGATTTCCGATGAAGGCACGAGCGATGGCTGCCCGTTGCTTTTGCCCACCGGACATCTGATTCGGGTATTGGTGGTAACAAGCTTCGATACCAAGATCTGCCAGCAAGGCTTTGACTTCCTCTTGGCGTTTTTTCTTGTCCTTTTCCCCTTTTAATTTGGCCACCAGTTCTAACTGGTCACCGATTTTCATATAGGAGAGGAGCTGGTGATCTTGAAAGATAAAGCCGAGCAATTCCAGCCGTTTTTGCGTCCATTGGCCTTGGTTGAGGCCGGTCAAGTCTTGGCCAGCGATACGAATCTGCCCCTCATCCGCTGATAAAAGCAAGCCAGCGATGGCCAAAAGCGTGGACTTACCAGATCCTGAAGGGCCCAAGATGGCGACGAATTCGTTGGGTTCGACGCTTAAATTCAGCTGGTTGAGGACATGGTGCATCTGGCTACCATCGGCGTAGGATTTTCTGATATTTTCTAATTCGATAATGGCCATCTTATTCTCCATTTCCACCAATGACTTCGATTGGATCTACTTTTTTGATTTTGACAAGGGACAAGGCACCACACAAAATAGAGGTCAGGATAAAGCTAACCGAGATGGTGAGATTGTCCTTTAGGGTCATAAAGGAAGGGACGCTATTGGGTAAAAATGGCACCATCATGGTTGCCAAGCCAAGTCCCAGCAGCACTCCGATGAGGGAGATAATGGTGAGCTGGGATAGTTGGACATAGGTAATCTGGCTCATGGACATGCCAATAGCCTTCAAGACGCCGAACTGTTTCAACTTCTGCAGGGTGAGGATATAGAAGAAAACCCCAAGGATAGCAGAGGAAGCGAGCAAGAGCACCCACGTGATCATCCGTAGCGTCAGGTTTTGAGCCTTGTAGCCAGGGATTTTATCGATCACCTGCTTCTTATCCGCCACCATTAAGTTGCTGGCTAGATCACTAGAAGGGATGTTTTTCTTGGTCACAAGGGTTTGGGCTTGCCATTGATAGCTTGGATCTGTTTTTTGCCGCATGCCTGTGTAGGTTTCCGAGCTGATAAAGCCAATCTCGCTGTAGCCGTATTTGGCATTTTTCGCGAAGGCCACGACCTTGAGTTTTTGCTTAGAGGTTTTATCGATCACGCGATCGCCGACTTGGATTCCCTCATCCTCTTTGAAAGAACTGTCCAAAATGACCTCGTTTTTCTTTAAGTCGGAGATCTTGAGGTCTGTATCTTCCATGATTGGATTGAGGATTTCTTCTTCATTGTGATCGGTCGCGAAGTAGGTGATATCCAGAGTGTTGGAATCCTCTGATTTTGAGACGGTTGCCCGCTGGATGGACAAACCCGAATAGTCCATCCCCTCTATCTTTTGGACCTCATCTAAATCTTTCTCCGTAATGGTTGAAAAGGGGATAATCCCTTCTGAATCCGTAGAAAGGATGTAGTGCAGCGACCCATAGTTATCGATTTGAGCCGATACCGAACGGCCCAGTCCATTTGTCAGCCCGGACAAGAACACCACCATAAACATGAGAATGGTAATGAGGAGCTCAATCAGGATAAACTTCTTGGGTTGGTATTTAATTTCATTCCATGCGATTTTCATATTCGTTCTCCTTTTAGCACGGAGGTGCTCAAGTAGCTTGGCACCTAAACATACTCTACCATCATACCATAAGTGGAGGGATAATAGGGGGATGGTGTTTGGTAGAGTATGAAAGGATCGGATTTGTTTACTGTGTTCAATTTGATTCTCAATTATTAATTGTTAATGAATACAAAAATAAATCTGCTATAGACAAAAAAAGCCTTGATTTCAAGGCTTTTCCTGTTGATTTAGAGCCCCCTGCATGGATTTGGAAAGGACTTTCATATTGAGAATAATTAATAATGTTGAAATTTAATTGAATTTCGGAAGGCGCTTTTAGGTATTTTCAATGTCATGATTTAAAAGTAGGGCAAAAAACATACTGAATTGAACTGTTTAGTAGCTTAAATATATCATGGCGCTATCAAAAAAGTTAATTTTATAGAGTTTGTTGGAATAGTTACTGAGTTTTTTGTTTAATATCCAAACTTTATTATTATATCATGAAAATAATTAGAAAAACAGACTTGTATTATTTTGAAATTTGTATATGATGAAGGTGTAAGAACTATAAAATAGCCTGTTAGAAAGGGGAATGAAAGAATGAATCAGGCTATATAAAATTGGTGATTGGTATTCAATGTTGTAAAACAAGAAAGGAAAAGGTAAAAAATGCAAATACATAAAAAAATTTTTATAGTAGCGCTGGTTTTATCCATTTGTATCTCACTTTATTTTCTTATCAATCCGTCTAATATTCTCACCTTTCCGATTTTTGTGAGTGAATTTGATGACACCACATTTAAATATTACATGTTTGTGAAGATTGGAATTGTATTATTATTTATCAAATTCTTACTGGATATATGCTTAGAGTATATCAAGAATTGGTTTAAAAAGTTTTGATATTTCTTTACACAAAAGAGTCTGAGACAGCGTTTTGTCCCAGACTCTTTTTTGAGTTGTGAGCTCTGTTTTATAGATTCCACTGCTTGAGGGAGACTTCGCCGCTATTGAGCCAGATTTCTTCTTGATTGTCTAATTGGACCAAGAGTTGGCCGGTATCAGAGATGTCTTTGGCGAGGCCTTGATAGGTCTGTTGGTTCTGCTCAAAAGTGACAGTTCGTCCTAGGACCAGGGAGCGCTCTTTGTAGAGGTAGACCAGTTCATCGACATCTGTTTGGAAGAATTCCTTCCAGATCTCACTGATGAGGTCATTGCGGGTGATGGGACAAGGCCCTTCAAATAAGGAACCTGCCTTACTTTCTAGCTCTTCTGGGAAAGTAGGAATGGCTAAATTGAGACCGACTCCGATAATGACATCCGTGACGAGACCAGTCTCGATGGACGTGATAGCTTCGGTGAGGATTCCCCCAATTTTTTTATGGCGGTAGTAAATATCGTTGACCCACTTGATATCGATATCGATCAGGGTCAGGTTTTTAATAGCCTTGAAGATGGCTCCAGCGACCATGAGGGTATAAGGGGGGAGCTCCGCAGGGGGCAGTTGAGGCTTGAGATGAAGGGACATGTAGATGCCCCCTTGATCGGGACAGTAGTAGTCACGACCAAAGCGACCTTTTCCAGCAGCCTGCGAATTAGCTAGGTAGAGGGCCTTGCCTTCTTGATGGGTTTCTATGCCTAATTTGGCATCCAATTGGGTGGAGCTACATTGTTCGTTTAAGGAAACGGTCAATTGGGTATTTTTTGCGATCACTTCAGGTAGCAGAATATCGCCTGAGACCAGTTTGTAGCCCTTCTTTTTGAGGGATTCGATGACGACCCCATCTTTTTCTAGACGTTGGATGGCCTTCCAGATAGAGGTGCGGGAAACACCTAATTCTTTTGCCAGCTGCTCTCCGTTGACATAATCATCTACCTGAGAAAGGGTTTGAAAGAGGATTTCGTGTGTTTTCATAAGACCTCCTAACGACTGCTATCTCGAATCGTCAGTTTGGTGGCTAATTTGACCATATAGGGAACACTTGGTTGAGTCCCTTGAAAGGTCTGCCGCAACATCTGAATGGCTTGCTTGCCCATTTCTTCTGTGTAGACAGTTACTGTAGAGAGGGCAGGAAAGACATACTTGGCGATGGAAGTATCATTGAAGGAAATGAGACTGACGCGCTCAGGAACAGCGATTTGGTACTCCTGAAGAGAGCGAAGGGCCCCGACTGCCAAGGCATCACTAGCCATGAAAAAGGCAGTTGGTAAGTCGTCGCCCAAGTCTTGAATCAGCTGCTCCATCATCTGATAACCTGACTCAGTTGAGAATTGACCAACAGAGACAAAGCGCTCCTCATAAAGTCCTTTTTCCGTGAGAAACTGTTGAAAGGTCCGTTGACGGGGATCCATCTGAAGCGGTGTCGCATCTGCCGTCTCTTCCTGCCCGACCAAGAGCCCGATCTCCTTGTGGCCATGATCAAGGAAATACTGGAGAGCCGTGATAACAGAATCTTCTAGATCGGTCGTCACACAGGAATATCCCAGATAGAGGGTATTGCTATCGACAAAAATCAGAGGTTTGCCGTAGCTTTCTAGATCTCGAATGGTCTTGGGACTGAATTTTCCAAGAGCGATGATGCCGTCTGCCTCTTGAATCAAGGACCAATCGTCATTATTAAAGATACGAAAGATCTCATAGCCTAATTCCTGGGCTTGTTTTTCTAACCCCATTCGAATGGCATAGTAGTAGAGGTCATCTAATTCTTCTTCACGCGTGTACCATTCAAAAATGACGATTTTATGAAAATCCTCAACTGGTTGAGGCGCTGTTTTGCGGCTCTTCTTTTGGTAATGCAGGTCCTCAGCGATGCGAAGAATCCGACTGCGCGTGTCTTCACTGACCGATAAGGTCGCATCCTGGTTGAGAACGCGAGAGACCGTTGCCTGAGAAACGCCTGCTTTTTCCGCAATGTCTTTAATCGTTGCCATAGTTCATCCTTTATTGATTTCTACTTCCAGTATACTCTAAAAACTAGTAAAAAGAAATAAAATTTTACTAAATTTTATGTTTGCTGCGATATTGGCTAGGAGTCAGTTGGCTATAGGCCTTAAAAGCCTTTGAAAAATAGAGGGGATCCGAAAAGCCCACCGAGTAAGCTACAATCTTAATGCTTTCGTCTGTGTTGGTCAGTAACTGCTGGGCACGCTGCATGCGGACCGAGTGCAAGAATTCCTTGGGAGAGATCTGGTGAAACTCCTTAAAGACAGTTGTCAGATAGGAGCGATGGACATTGAGGTCATCGGCGATCTCTTGAATACTTAGATGATCTTTATTGTAATGCGTCTCAATCATATGCTTGCAGGTCAGATAGAGCTGATAGGTGGGAGATGGATGGCTCCGATAGATATCGGGAGCCACTTCACTGATAAGAAATAGCAGTTCATAGATCTGAGAGAGAAGGTGGAGTTGGTAGTGTGAAGTCATCTTTGAAGCCTCTGCCTTGTGGACGAGTCGCTCCATAAACTGGCCGATCTTTTCTGTTTCCACCTCTGTTTTCTTTAGAAAACCTTTTGCATGCAGGGTTGAAAAACGCATGAAATCACTCACCTTGGTGCCACTAATACCGATCCAGTAGTAGGACCAAGGTTCTTCGGCATCGGCCTTGTAGTAGGTCACCATATTTTTAGGGAGGAGAAAGAGATCCCCAGCCTCTAGGTGGATTTCTTTCTTATTGAAGTGAAAGACTCCCTTTCCTTCTGTAATAAAATGCAAGACAAAATTATCTCGGACGCTAGGGCCAAATTCATAGTTCTTCGGACAATCTTCATAGCCATAAAAATCAAGGGCTAGGTCAATGGTATCAGTTTGGTATTCAGAAAAGACTAACATAGGTAAACCTCCTACCTAACATTTTACCATAGATGTCCAACAAAATTCTATTTTAGTAAGCGTTTACATCATGTAAAATAAAGACATGCTAAAAAAGAAAGTTATTGGAATCGAATTTAAAAATACATAGTGATATTATTTCGGGTCCAATGGAGGAAGATATGGCAATTCGTATCGAACAAAATTTGTTCTATGTAGAAAGTAAGGGACTGAGCCTGATCCTTGAAAATCGAGATGGCTACCTGATGCTCAAGCATCTGGGACGTCCGATCCCGTCTTATCATTTTTCCAATACCGTACATGAAAAAGATCATGCCTTCTCTGGGAATCCAACACCTGACAATCGCATCTTTAGCTTGGATACCCAGCGTCAGGTCTTGGGACAGCATGGGCTTGGAGATTTTCGAAAGCCGTCGATTCAGATCCAGCACGGCACTACAGAGGTGACAGATTTCCTCTATGTCGGAGCCAATATCTACTCTGGCAGTGTCGAGGCAACTGGTCTTCCCAATCCTCACTCGGTAGATCAGGCTGAAACCTTGGCCTTGGTCTTTGAAGATGATCAAGCGGCCCTGCGTTTGACCCTCTATTACACGGCTTACGAGGATCGAGCAACCATCACTAGCTTTTCAAAGATTGAAAACTGCAGTGATGAAACCGTCGTGATCCACAAGGCCCTCAGTGTGATGGCAGATATCCCAGCAGGTGACTATGATGTCATCACCCTTCAAGGGGCCTATGCGAGAGAAAAAACAGTCCGCCGTCAACAAGTGGAACAAGGAATCTTCTCCATCAGCTCCAACCGTGGTGCTTCTGGACACGCGCAGACCCCAGCTCTCATTCTTGCTGACCATGAAGTGACAGAAGATGCTGGTTCTGCCCTTGCTTTCCAACTGCTCTACAGTGGAAATTTTGAAGGATTTGTTCAAAAGAATCAAATCAATGAAGTTCGCGTTGGATTGGGAATCAATCCAGAAAACTTCTCCTGGGAGTTGGCACCGAATCAGAGCTTTGATACGCCGGTAGCCATGATTAGCTACTCACATGAGGGATTGACCGGTCTCAGTCAAGAAAGTCAAGCATTTGTCCAAAACCATATCATTCCTAGTCCCTTTGCTCATAAAGAACGTCCAATTCTGATCAACAACTGGGAAGCCACCTACTTTGATTTTAAGAAAGAAAAATTATTGGAGCTGGCAGATGAGGCTCAAAAAGTGGGAATCGAACTCTTTGTTCTTGATGATGGCTGGTTTGGTAATCGCTATGATGACAATCGGGCTCTCGGTGACTGGACTGTCAATGAAGAAAAATTAGGGGGAAGCCTAGCAGAACTGATCCAAGGCATCCACGACAAGGGACTTCAATTTGGCCTTTGGGTGGAGCCAGAAATGATTTCTGTTGATAGCGACCTCTATCGGGCTCATCCGGAATGGGCTATTCAAGTCCCAGGCTATGAACACACCTATTCACGGAATCAACTAGTACTCGATTTCGCAAATAAAGAAGTGGTTTCTTATATCAAGCAGGTCTTGGATGACTTACTTGGAAACCATGAGATCGACTATATCAAATGGGATATGAACCGCAATATCACCAAACTTGGAAATGGTAAAACCTACCTTGAAACCAAGATGCAATCCCATGCGTATATCTTGGGCCTCTATGAAGTGGTTTCTTACTTAACAGAGAAGTATGAGAACATTCTCTTTGAGTCTTGCTCTGGAGGCGGTGGCCGCAATGACCTCGGTATGATGCGTTACTTCCCTCAGGTCTGGGCAAGTGACAATACGGATGCCATTGCCAGACTTCCGATCCAGTACGGTTCTAGCTACCTCTATCCTACCATTTCTATGGGGGCTCACGTATCAGCTGTTCCAAATCACCAGATGGGACGGATGACACCACTTGAAACGCGAGGTCATGTAGCTATGATGGGAAATCTGGGCTATGAATTGGATCTAACCAGTCTTCCGCAAGAAGAGTTGGATAGGATTGCAGCTCAAGTCGCTCATTACAAAACGATTCGACCACTTGTTCAGTTCGGAAAACACTACCGCTTGATCAATCCAAGCCAAGGTAGCAATCAAGCAGCCGTCCAGTTCACTTATCAAGACCGCACGGTTGTAACCTATGTACGGGTCTTATCAACGGTTGAGGAGATCGAGCCGACCCTATACCTCAAAGGATTGGAAGAAGATGCGCTCTATCGCTTAGAAGGGACGGACCAAGTCTATTCAGGAGCTGAGCTCATGTATGCCGGCTTAACCGTCGTTCTTCCTCAGGGAGATTTCCTCAGCAAACAATATGTTTTTGTCAAAAAATAAAAGGAGACAGCCAAATGAAATGGTATAAAAAAATCGGACTTCTTGCGACAACAGGCCTAGCCTTGTTTGGGCTCGGTGCTTGCTCCAACGATGGAAAATCTGCGGATGGCACAGTGACCATCGAGTATTTCAACCAGAAAAAAGAAATGACCAAAACCTTGGAAGAAATCGCGCGTGATTTTGAAAAGGAAAATCCAAAGGTTAAGGTCAAAGTTGTCAATGTACCAAATGCTGGTGAAGTATTGAAAACACGTGTTCTCGCAGGAGATGTGCCAGATGTAGTCAATATTTACCCACAGTCCATCGAATTGCAAGAATGGGCAAAAGCGGGTGTCTTCGAAGATTTAAGCAATAAAGACTATCTCAAACGCGTGAAAAACGGCTACGCTGAAAAATATGCCGTAAATGGAAAAGTCTACAACGTTCCTTTCACAGCCAATGCTTACGGAATCTACTACAACAAAGATAAATTCGAAGAATTGGGCTTGAAGGTTCCTGAAACTTGGGACGAATTTAAACAGTTGGTAAAAGACATCGTTGCCAAAGGACAAACCCCATTTGGGATTGCAGGAGCAGAAGCTTGGACCCTCAATGGTTACAATCAATTGGCCTTTGCGACAGCAGCAGGTGGAGGAAAAGAAGCCAACCAATACCTTCGTTATTCTAAGCCAAATTCCATTAAATTGTCTGATCCGATTATGAAAGATGACATCAAGGTCATGGATATCCTTCGCATTAAAGGTTCGAAGCAAAAGAACTGGGAAGGTGCAGGTTATACAGACGTTATCGGAGCCTTCGCGCGTGGGGATGTCCTCATGACACCAAATGGATCTTGGGCTATCACCGCGATCAATGAACAAAAACCGAAATTTAAGATTGGGACTTTCATGATTCCAGGGAAAGAAAAAGGACAAAGCTTAACCGTTGGTGCGGGAGACTTAGCATGGTCTATCTCCGCTACTACCAAACATCCAAAAGAAGCCAATGCCTTTGTGGAATACATGACCCGTCCAGAAGTCATGCAAAAGTACTATGATGTGGACGGATCTCCAACAGCGATCGAAGGGGTCAAACAAGCAGGAGAGGATTCACCGCTTGCTGGGATGACCAAATATGCCTTTACGGATCGTCACTTGGTGTGGTTGCAACAATACTGGACCAGTGAAGCAGACTTCCATACCTTGACGATGAACTATGTCTTGACAGGTGATAAGCAAGGAATGGTCAATGATTTGAATGCCTTCTTTAACCCGATGAAAGCGGATGTGGATTAGGAGTAGAGAGACGATGAAAAAAGTATTACAAAAATATTGGGCATGGGCTTTTGTGGTCATTCCCCTCTTATTACAAGCAATTTTCTTCTATGTGCCAATGTTCCAAGGAGCCTTTTACAGTTTTACCAACTGGACAGGTTTGACCTATAACTACAAGTTTGTTGGCTTGAACAACTTTAAGCTCCTCTTTATGGATCCAAAATTCATGAATGCGATTGGCTTTACTGCGATCATCACGATTGCCATGGTGGTTGGTGAAATTGCCCTTGGGATCTTCATTGCGCGTGTCTTGAACTCTAAAATCAAAGGGCAAACCTTCTTCCGTGCTTGGTTCTTCTTCCCAGCTGTTTTGTCTGGTTTGACAGTGGCTTTGATCTTCAAACAAGTCTTCAACTACGGTCTACCAGCCATTGGGAATACCCTTCATATTGAGTTTCTCCAAACCAGTCTTTTAGGGACTAAGTGGGGAGCGATCTTTGCGGCTGTCTTTGTCCTTCTTTGGCAAGGGGTGGCCATGCCCATCATTATCTTCCTAGCTGGTCTGCAATCTATCCCAACTGAGATTACAGAAGCAGCAAGAATCGATGGTGCAACGAGCAAGCAAGTCTTCTGGAATGTTGAATTGCCTTACTTGCTACCAAGTGTCTCTATGGTCTTTATCCTAGCCCTAAAAGGTGGGCTTACCGCCTTTGACCAAGTCTTTGCCATGACTGGTGGGGGTCCAAACAATGCCACAACCTCACTTGGGCTCTTGGTTTATAACTACGCCTTTAAAAACAACCAATTCGGATACGCCAATGCCATTGCCGTAATCTTGTTCTTCTTGATTGTAGTGATTTCGATCATCCAATTGAGAGTATCTAAGAAATTTGAAATTTAAGAGGAGAAGCACGATGAAACAAGATGAAAGAAAAGCCTTGATTGGCAAATACATTCTATTGATTCTAGGATCGGTTCTGATTTTAGTGCCGCTCCTTGCCACCCTCTTTAGTTCCTTCAAACCCACCAAGGATATCGTAGACAATTTCTTTGGATTCCCAACGAATTTCACATGGGACAACTTTAGCCGTCTCTTGGCTGATGGGATCGGAGGCTATTATTGGAACTCTGTCGTCATCACTGTCTTGTCTTTACTTGCAGTAATGATCTTTATCCCTATGGCAGCCTACTCCATCGCTCGCAATATGAGTAAGAGAAAAGCCTTTACCATCATGTACACCCTCTTGATCCTGGGGATTTTCGTACCTTTCCAAGTCATCATGATTCCGATTACGGTTATGATGAGTAAACTTGGTTTGGCTAATACCTTTGGTTTGATTTTGCTCTACTTGACCTATGCGATTCCACAGACCCTCTTCCTCTATGTAGGGTATATCAAAATCTCTATCCCAGAAAGTCTGGATGAAGCAGCAGAGATCGATGGGGCTAATAAGTTTACAACTTATTTCCGCATCATCTTCCCAATGATGAAACCCATGCATGCGACAACCATGATCATCAATGCCCTTTGGTTCTGGAATGACTTCATGTTGCCACTCCTTGTCTTGAACCGCGATTCAAAAATGTGGACCTTGCCTTTGTTCCAATACAACTACGCAGGCCAATATTTCAACGACTACGGACCAAGCTTTGCCTCTTACGTGGTCGGTATCATCAGTATCACCATTGTCTATCTCTTCTTCCAACGCCATATCATTGCAGGAATGAGCAACGGCGCAGTGAAATAAGATACAAAGGGACGATTCAGCTTGCTGAAAATTTCTGTAGTACCCTAGGGCATCCACATCCGTAGACTACTGAAGTAGTAACGGCTGTGGAAATATAGGAAATCGACTTAGTGTGCTTGCACACAAGGAGATTTATCTTTTTTCCTAAGAAATTAGTCCCGTGTTCAATTCCAGATACAAAGGGACGATTCAGCTTGCTGATTTCAATCGTATCCTAGGAAGCAATTCTAAAATAGAAAAACTCAAGAAAGCCAGGTCTCTTAAGACTTGGCTTTCAAAAAAAGAAAAGGAAACCATTATGCCAATTCAAAACAAAACCATGTTAATCACTTACTCAGATAGCTTAGGAAATAACCTCAAGGACCTCTATGAAAATCTGGAGAAATATTTTGGGGATGCAGTAGGTGGGGTTCACCTCTTGCCATTTTTCCCATCAACTGGTGACCGTGGCTTTGCGCCTGTAGACTATGACCAAGTGGATCCAGCCTTTGGAGATTGGGAAGATGTCAAACGCTTGGGCGATAAGTACTATCTTATGTTTGACTTTATGATCAATCATATTTCCCGCCAGTCTAAGTATTATAAAGACTACCAAGAAAAACACGACCAAAGTGCCTACAAGGACCTCTTCCTCAACTGGGACAAGTTCTGGCCGGAGAATCGCCCAACTCAAGCAGATGTAGATTTGATTTATAAGCGCAAGGACCGGGCTCCTAAACAAGCCATTACTTTTGCAGATGGGACGACCGAGCACCTCTGGAATACCTTTGGGGAAGAGCAGATTGACCTAGACGTGACCAAGGACGTGACCATGGACTTTATTCGCAAGACCATCGAACACCTGGCGAGCAATGGCTGTGACCTCATTCGTTTGGACGCCTTTGCCTATGCAGTCAAGAAATTGGACACCAATGATTTCTTCGTGGAGCCAGACATTTGGGATTTGTTGGATAAGGTGCGCGATATGGCGGCAGGCTACGGTGCTGAGCTTCTTCCAGAGATTCATGAGCACTATTCCATCCAATTTAAGATTGCCGATCACGACTATTATGTCTATGACTTCGCCCTTCCAATGGTAACCCTCTATACCCTCTATAGTTCAAAAGTGGAGCGCCTTGCCAAGTGGTTGAAGATGAGTCCAATGAAGCAATTCACGACGCTGGACACCCATGATGGAATTGGGGTGGTCGATGTCAAGGATATTTTGACAGATGAAGAGATTGACTATGCTTCAAATGAGCTCTATAAGGTAGGGGCAAATGTTAAACGCAAATATTCCACAGCAGAATACAACAACTTGGACATCTACCAAATCAATTCGACCTATTATTCAGCACTTGGAGATGACGATCGTAAGTACTTCCTAGCCCGCCTAATTCAAGCCTTTGCACCAGGTATTCCGCAGGTTTATTATGTTGGATTCCTAGCTGGGAAAAATGATTTGGAACTCTTAGAAAACACCAAAGAAGGCCGCAATATCAACCGTCATTACTACAGCAATGAAGAAATCGCTCAAGAAGTAGAGCGACCAGTCGTGCAATCCCTTCTCAAGCTCTTTAGTTTCCGGAACAACTCGCAAGCTTTTGACTTAGAAGGAAGCATTGAGGTGGAAACACCAGATGAACATACCATTGTCATCACGCGCCAAAACAAAGACCAAACTGTCACAGCAGTAGCTCGAATCGATCTTGCTGAGGGCACTTACCAAGTGACAGAAAATGGTCAAGAAATGGTGTTTTAAAAAAATATGAACGAACTAAAGGATAAGTAAAAAATGCTTATCCTTTTTTAAAACAAGCACCTTGCAACCGTTTACAAAACTATAAAACAATGGTACAATATCTATTGAAAGAAAGGAGGTCGCTTTATGAAAAAAATCATTTATCCATCTGCGGCCCTATTAACGGCTTTTGCTCTATTATCCGTCCAAACAGCAAAAGCAGACACAGCTCAAGCGTCGGATCAAGCCAATGAACCGGCAGCAACAGTAGAAGAGGTGGTGGCTTCTCCAACGCCAGAAAGCACTACAGAAAATCAGGGAGAAGTGTCCGAAACGCCGACTTCAACAGATCGTGCAGCTGTCCCTGCTGCTTCTCCAACGGTAACATCGACAGAGACGGCATCTCCTGAAGTGGAAAAACTGATTGAAAACATGCCACTCAAGCAAAAAGTGACTCAAATGATCATGCCGGACTTCCGTAAGTGGCAGGAGGCTAATCAGGAGTCGCCACAGGATCTCACCAAGGTCAATGCTGAAGTAGCGGATGCGATTGATAAATACGATTTTGGAGGCGTCATTCTTTTTGCTGAAAACGTCAAAGAAACCAAGCAGACCCTTGCTCTGACGCAAGATATGCAAAAGGCAGCGATCGAAAACAAGGCCAACAATGGGAAGATTCCGCTATTGTTAGCCATCGACCAAGAAGGGGGGATCGTCTACCGCTTGGGTACGGGTACAGCCCTTCCCGGTAATATGGCCATCGGAGCTACCAATGATCCCAAACTAGCGAAAGAAGCCGGTCAAATTATCGGACGTGAACTTTCTGCGCTAGGCTTGAATGTGGATTTTGCTCCGGTTCTAGATACCAATAACAATCCTCAAAACCCTGTGATTGGGCTTCGTTCCTTCTCATCTGATCCAAACCGGGTTGCCTACTTGGGTATTCCGATGATGAAAGGCATTCAGGACTACAATGTAGCTGTGGCAGCCAAGCATTTCCCAGGTCACGGAGATACAGCGGTCGATTCACATACAGGTCTGCCATTGGTAGATAAATCTCTTGCTGAGCTTGAAAAATTGGAACTCCTTCCATTCAAAAAAGCTATGGATGAAGGGGTAGACCTCTTGATGACGGCTCATATCCAATACCCGCAGATTGAAAAAGATCAGGTCGTTTCAAAAGAAACAGGTGAGAAAATCTATGTTCCAGCGACGCTCTCTGATGATATTTTAACGGGCTTGGTACGGAAGAAATATGGCTATAAGGGCGTGATTGTCTCCGATGCCATGGGAATGGATGCTATCGCTAAGAACTTCGGTGAGGTGGAAGCTGTGAAGATGGCCATCAAAGCAGGAGTTGACCTGGTCTTGATGCCAACGACCCTTCGCAGTAAAGCCGATTTGAGCAAGATTGATACCATTGTCGATGCAGTGGTAGATGCCGTGAAAACCGGTGACATTTCAGAAGATCGCTTAAATGAGTCGGTTCGTCGGATCCTGACCCTCAAAGAAAAACGTGGGGTCTTGAATTTTGATCCAAGTGCTCGGACGGCTGAAAAAGCAGAAGAAGCAGTCGGATCAACCCTCAACCGTGACTTGGAACGCAAGATTGCAGCAGCAGCGGTGACGGTTGTAAAAAATGAAGAAAATACTCTGCCATTTAAGGTGCAAACAGGGGACCATGTCTTACTCTTAGGAGCTTTTGAAAATGAAGTCCCTGGACTCGATTTGGGTATGCGTCGCTTAATTGCGGACGGAGTGCTTCCAAAAGATACCTCCTTTGTGGCCAAGAACTTCACTAAAGAATCTACCCTTGATAGTCTAAAAGAAGACCTAGAGAAAGCCACTCACATCGTAGTGATTTCAGAGATCGGTTATGAAGGGCAACTGGATAAAGATTTCTGGCGGACCAAGATCCCAACAGAAATCGTCAATTATGCCAATACCAACCATAAGAAGGCAGCTGTCCTTTCTATCTCTAAACCTTATGATGTAGCCAACTATCCAGCGGCAAAAGCCATTTTGGCAGTCTATGGAAATAAGGGAATGGATCCAACGGAATCCCTCAAACCAGACAATGCATTTGGTCCTAATATTCCTGCAGGAGTGGAAGTCATCTTCAATGGCAAGGAACATCTAGGTACCTTACCGGTTGATATTCCAAAAATTGTAGACGGAAAAATGTCGGAAACAGAGTACGCCTACCGCATTGGTCATGGTCTCTTCTATCCAGCACCTGCACCATTGCCAACACCAGAAACCCAAGATCCAACTTCACCAGTCCAAGATCCAACCCATCAGACACAACCAGTAGAGGTTGGTCACACTGGAACACAGGTTCTTGTTAGCAAGCAGGAAAAAGCTAGCACTCTTGATCGTCCACAAGTTACTCCGATCGCTGTGAAACAAGCCACTGATCAGGCTCCTGTCAGCGTGTCAGCAAGTCCTGCATCATCTGTATTGCCAAAAACTGGTCAAACAGAGAATCTCCTAGCTCTCATGGGCATCAGCCTCTTAACCTTCCTTGGATCTTTTGTCTATCCAAGAAAGAAACACTAAAGGATTCAGAATCTCAATTGGGTCACTCCCAATTGAGATTTTTTGGTAAAGTTTTACTAAAATTAACTCAAGTCGGCAATTATCGAATAGAAGTTTTAATCGGAGGAAAACCCTTTGTTATAGCCTTCTTTGGCATAAAATAAAAAATTAATAAAATTTTACTAAAAATACTTGAAGTTTTACTTGCGATCAGATATAATACAAGTATAAAAACGTTTACAAAACTAAAGGAGTTTCTCATGACGACAACAATCACATCTCAAGATTTACAAGCAAAATTCCAGGCTGTCTTTGGGGAAAAGGCTGACCACACTTTCTTTTCACCAGGACGGATTAATCTGATCGGTGAACACACGGACTATAATGGTGGGCATGTCTTCCCAGCAGCCATTACACTTGGTACCTACGGAGCTGCAAGAAAGCGTGAGGATAAGGTCTTGCGTTTCTTCTCAGGAAACTTTGAAGACAAGGGGATCATTGAAGTTCCACTGGATAATCTCCACTTTGAAAAAGAGCACAACTGGACCAACTATCCAAAAGGCGTGCTCCACTTCTTGCAAGAAGCTGGTCATGTCATTGATAGCGGAATGGACGTCTATGTCTACGGCAATATTCCAAACGGATCCGGTCTTTCTTCTTCAGCTTCGCTTGAGCTCTTGATTGGCGTCATCGCTGAGAAACTATATGATCTTCAGTTAGATCGTCTAGATCTGGTCAAGATCGGGAAACAAACTGAAAATCACTTCATCGGAGTCAACTCTGGGATCATGGACCAATTTGCCATCGGTATGGGAGCTGATCAACGGGCTATTTATCTCGATACCAACACCCTAGAGTATGATCTGGTACCGCTGGACCTCAAAGACAATGTCGTAGTTATCATGAATACCAACAAACGCCGGGAATTAGCGGATTCAAAATACAATGAACGTCGTTCAGAATGTGAGACCGCCGTCTCTGAACTCCAAGAAAAATTGGATATCCAAACCTTAGGGGAATTGGATCTCTGGTCTTTTGATGCCTATAGCTACTTGATCAAGGATGAAAATCGCATCAAACGAGCTCGTCATGCTGTACTTGAAAACCAACGGACTCTCCAAGCTCGTAAGGCACTTGAAGCAGGTGATTTGGGAGGTTTTGGTCGTCTCATGAATGCTTCCCACGTATCCTTGGAGCATGACTACGAAGTGACAGGTCTAGAATTGGATACCTTGGTGCATACAGCCTGGGAACAAGAAGGTGTCTTGGGCGCTCGTATGACAGGAGCAGGCTTTGGTGGTTGCGCCATCGCCCTTGTAAACAAAGATAAGGTTGAAGCATTTGAAGAAACTGTCGGCAACCGTTATGAAGAAGTCGTTGGCTATGCGCCAAGCTTCTATATCGCAGAAGTTGCGGCAGGGACACGGGTAATCGATTAAAAAGGAGATAGGATGACAGAACAGGTATTAGATGCATTTGTTACAGCCGTCATTGTGGCGAGTGACTACGAAGAGATGGATCGGATTTATCTAAAAAATCGCATCATGAGTCGCGTTGGAGAAGAAGGTCTAGACGCCCCAGCTCATCAGGCTGACTTGATCGCACTCAAAGATCAGCTGGTGGAAATCGCTGTTGCGAATAGTAAGATCCAAGATAGCATGGCCGCAAAGGACAGCTTGGGTGCGGAGTTGATGGATTGGATCACCCCTAGTCCTAGTCAGGTCAACCATCGTTTCTGGGAGACCTATCGTCAGTCCAAAGAAGACGCGATTGCGGATTTCTATGCCCTCTCTAAGCGCAATGATTACATCAAGGTCAAAGCGATTGCGCAAAATATTGCCTTTGAGGCAGAAACTCCCTATGGTTCTCTTGAAATCACCATCAATCTGTCAAAACCTGAAAAAGATCCTAAAGACATTGCAGCGGCCAAGCTTGCCAAAGCCAGTCATTATCCGGCCTGCCAATTGTGCTTTGAAAATGAAGGCTATCAAGGTCGCCTAGACCATCCAGCCCGGGCTAATCACAGGATTATTCGCTTTGATATGGACGGTCATGATTGGGGCTTTCAGTATTCCCCTTATGCCTACTTCAATGAACACTGCATTTTCCTCGATAGCCAGCATGTGCCCATGGCCATTAGTCGCAAGACCTTTGAGCGACTCTTGACCATTGTCGAGACTTTTCCAGGCTATTTTGCAGGGTCCAATGCAGATCTGCCCATTGTAGGGGGATCTATCCTGACTCATGATCATTACCAAGGCGGACGCCACACCTTCCCTATGGAGCTAGCTCCTGTGGAGGAAAGCTTTACCATTGAGGGCTTTGAGGCTGTATCGCTAGGGATTGTCAACTGGCCCATGTCGGTTCTACGTTTGCAATCAGACGACAAGGCGCAATTGATTGCCCTGGCAGACCATATCCTCACAGCCTGGCGAGGCTACTCGGATCCAGCTGTTCAGGTCTTAGCGGCATCCGATGGTCAGCCCCACCATACCATTACCCCTATTGCACGGATTCGTGATGGGCATTATGAACTGGACTTGGTGCTCCGTGACAACCAAACCTCACCAGAGCATCCAGATGGGATCTATCACCCACATGCAGATGTGCAACACATTAAAAAAGAAAATATCGGCCTGATCGAAGTCATGGGCTTGGCCATTTTGCCACCTCGCCTCAAGGAAGAGCTCAAGCAGGTCCAAAACTATTTGCTTGGACGTGAGAATACTGTGGCGACCTACCACCAGCCTTGGGCAGATGATTTGAAAGCCACTCACCCATCCATCACAGACGAAGCAGAGGCAGAGGCCCTTGTCCGTGAATCGGTTGGCCAGATCTTTGCGCGCGTGCTGGAAGATGCTGGAGTCTACAAGCGAACAGTAGAAGGACAAGCTGCCTTTAGACGCTTTGTTGCGACACTTTAAGTGTGGAGAAGCGGCAGAAATTTGGTACAATAAGAGAGAAGACAAGAAGCGAAAGGAAAACAAATGGCAATACTCGTACTCGGAGGAGCTGGCTATATCGGTTCCCACATGGTTGACCGCTTGGTCAATGAAGGACAGGAAAAAGTCGTCGTGGTCGATAGTCTGGTCACAGGTCACCGTGCAGCGGTGCATCCAGATGCCGTCTTTTACCAAGGAGACCTGGCGGATCAAGACTTTATGCGCACTGTTTTTAAGGAACATGCAGATATCGATGCGGTCATCCACTTTGCGGCCTACTCACTGGTCGCTGAATCCATGGCCGATCCATTGAAATATTTTGATAACAATACAGCAGGCATGGTCAAACTCTTGGAAGTCATGCATGAATGTGGGGTGCACTACATCGTCTTTTCTTCAACTGCTGCCACCTACGGCATTCCAGAAGAAATTCCGATACTTGAAACCACTCCACAAAAACCGATTAACCCTTATGGCGAAAGTAAGCTCATGATGGAAACCATCATGCGCTGGGCCGATCAAGCCTACGGGATCAAGTATGTGCCCCTTCGTTACTTTAATGTAGCGGGTGCCAAGCCTGACGGATCTATCGGAGAAGACCATGGACCAGAGACCCATCTCTTGCCGATCGTCTTGCAAGTGGCCCAAGGCAAACGCGAAAAGATCTCTATTTTTGGAGATGACTACCAGACACCAGATGGCACCAATGTTCGGGACTACGTCCATCCATTTGACTTGGCAGATGCCCATCTTTTAGCAGTGGAGTATCTGCGTAATGGCAACCCATCGACCGCCTTTAATCTGGGCTCATCGACTGGATTCTCCAATCTTCAAATCGTTGAAGCTGCTCGCAAGGTGACAGGACATCCGATCCCACTTGAGCTGGCCGATCGCAGACCAGGAGATCCAGATACCTTGATCGCATCCTCTGAGAAGGCGCGTGCCATCCTCGGTTGGCAACCCAAATTTGACAATATCGAAACCATTATCCAAACAGCCTGGGCTTGGCATTCCAGCCACCCAGATGGCTACAATGATCGATAAGGAGGGACTGCGGACATCATTTTTGAGACTTTTTTAATAACATCTAAAACGACAGTTGATCTTGCTAAATGACTCGTTTCAGACGTCAGTCATTTCCTTAACCATCATAAAAAAGTGAGGTATTCAAAATGAATAAAACCACAAAAATGTTAGCCGTCTTCTTGACAGCGGGTCTTCTTTTAGCTGGTTGCGCACAAAAAGAGACTACAAAATCTACTAGTCAATCGTCTACTAAGGCGACCAGTAAAGCATCAAGCAAATCATCAGCTAAAGAAAAGACAAAAGAGTCATCAACTGATGAAAGCAAAAAAGAAGATGCACTAGCAGGTGCACAAAAAACCGTTCTCGAAACGAGTGATGAAGCAGGTAAGTCAACTATCACCTTGTATTACAAGGGAGATACCTTGTTATTACAAGAAAAAGTTGATGATTACGACGTCTCAAAAGTGCCTGGTGAGAACCCTCTTGAAACCATGAAAGAAGCCGTTGCTAAGAGCCAAGAAAAATTCAAAGATCTGATGGGCCATGGATTTGAACTGACATCAGAATACAAAGACGGAATCTTTTATATCCGCAATACCATTGATTACACAAAAATCGATTTTAATAAATTAAAAGAAATCGTCCCAGGCTTTAATCCCCTAGATGACAAAACAGTTAGTTATTCAGTAACGAAAGACAGTCTTATCAAGGGCGGTATGGTCGAAAAATAAACCAAAAGGAGAGCAGCTCAGTTTGCTGCTCTTTTTTAGTTTGGCATGAATTCATGGGCATATTTTGGTAGAATAGGATTTAAGGAAAGGTGAGTTTAAAGAAGTTTAACTTAACTGTTGTATGAAAAAAAAGCAGTAGTTAATGAGGTTGTTCTAATGATGAATAGTAGTATGAAAGAAACTTTTATAGAAGCGATCGATCATTTGTTGTCTATCATTGACAAATATAATATTAAAAATATTGGTCCACAAGTGGATGAGCTACATATTTTGAAAGAATATGTAAATACTAATAAAGAAATGAGTCTAAGAGATAAATTGACAATTTATCAAGCCCTTTTTCCACCACATGGGGGACTTTCTGATATTTACTATTGGAATAATGATGTTGAATTAAGCAAACAGACTAATGAGACTATTACCGAATTAAAAAAGGTTATTGCTAATTATTTATTGGAACGGTAACCTTTGCTGATATTAATGGATTATGTAAAGGTATTAAAATTAGAACTCGATTTATGAATTAGAAAAAGGTAGAATTTTACATAGATTGAAATAGGAATAATAAAATGCTAATAAAATTAAAAAACAAAATTGAATCCGAAGTTGCAAAAATTGGAAATTTAAAATTAGATGAATTTGGAATTTATTTTTCAAAACAACCTCCCTACTATCCGGAGGGAATTTCTGTAATAGAGGATGGAAATGGAAGATATAATCTAGTCTTTACTGAACGAGGGGCAATAACATCTGAGATTTCCAAATTAGATGATAACGAGGTAACTTATCAAATTTTAAAGATAATCATTAAAAATATTTCATCACATAACATTGATGAAAAAGATGTAGATTTAATTGATAATTTGATCAAAAATAATGAATTTGAAAAAGTTAGTCAATTAGTTGAGAAAGTACAAGAGAATAGATATAGATATGAAAAGGAATTATTTGAAAAGATTAGTCCATTATATACTTCATGGTACGAAAGAGAGCATGAATAATTCGTATCATTTCGATTGCTGAGTAAATGTGGATTGATTGAAGAAGCAAACTTCCAGATGATTATGTATCACCGCTTAAGTAAAAGAGGTATAAAATGAAACCAACAAACCTAGAATGGGGAGATGTTACCCAATTTGAGGAAATTGAAGGATATGGAAAATCCATTTGGAAAAATGAGGACAAATATTATTTAGTTTTAGAAGAAGGCACCGTAGCTTCTTGGTTAGTAATCTATGAACTCCCACAAGAATTATTTGCTCTATTAGAGAGTGGAGAGAGAACACTACATGAAGTTTCCTGGAAAGTTCAGAATGACTGTTGGCCACCGACGGAAGAAGAAAAGAAAGCTAGTGAGAAACGATTCATAGAAGAGAGTCCCACATCATTAATTGATATACCTGAAACTAGAGAATTATTTACTCAGGAAGAGCTTAAAAGATTAATTCCGATTGCTGAGCAAATGTGGATTGACTGGAGAGGCAAACTTCCAGATGATTATGTATCGCCACTTAAGTAAAAGAGGTATGAAATGAAACCAACAAACCTAGAATGGGAAGATGTTATCCAGTTTGAAGAAGTAAAAGGTTATGGTCAGCATATCTGGAGAGATGGTAATCATCTTTATTATGTTGATGAGGAGGGAGGAATTGCTTCTCAGCGTGTGGTTTATGAATTACCAAATGAGCTGTTTGCCTTATTAGATAGTGGAGAGAGATCACTACTCGAAATATCTTGGAAGATTAAGCACGATTGCTGGCCCCCAACGGAAAAAGAAATCAATAAAATTAAAAGAGGAAGAGCCAAAGAACGACCAAAGATACTGATAGCTAATCCGAAAAATCAATTACTTTTTACACAAGAAGAATTAAAAGAGTTAATGCCCATTGCAGAGAAGATTTGGATCGAATCTGAAGGTAAACTTCCAGATGATTATGTATCGCCGCTTAAGTAAGGGAGGTATAAAATGAAACCAACAAACCTAGAATGGGAAGACGTTAGTATGTTTGAGGAAATAAAAGGTTATGGTCAACATGTTTGGCGACATCATGAGAAATATTTTTTTGTTACAGATGAAGGAGGAATAGCTGAACAGAGGGTAGTCTATGAATTCCCATTAGAACTATTTCAATTATTAAAGTCTGGAGAAAAAACACTGACAGAAATTCATTTCAAGCTAAAAAACGACTGTTGGCCACCGAACGTGACACAAGAAGAAGCTAATAGAAAATTCTTGAGGAAATTCCCAGAAGCTGAACTGTAGCTATGGAGCTGTTTTATGGTAACAAATTGGATGTTCATCCTTATCAAAAAGATAAATCTCGGGGCCCTGAACGAATAGCCATTGGTGATGATGCTTCAATTTGGTTTACTGAGGATCACTATCAAACATTTAATAGAATACGGTAGCATATGATTAGCAAATATACAGATGAAGTCTTTACAAAAATTGAAGAAATTTATGGGGTGCTTTTGCCTCTTGAATTTAAGCAAGTGTATCGTGATCTTGAACAACTTCCAAATGGATGGTATAACTGGGCAGATTTTTCAAGAGAAAACACTGACTATTTAAAGAAACAAATGAAAGAAGTGATGGTGGAGATTGCGGATGAAATAGATGATATTGAATGGAATGATAACTGGGGAGAATGTCCAAATACCATTCATGATGTTCATCATTTTATAAAAAGTAAAATGAAATCTGCACTTGCTTTAATGCCGATAGTTGGCCATCGATATATTGCTTGTAAACCTACTGCGGTTTCACCGGTATTCTCAATTGTTGGATCAGAAATTATTTATTATTCAGCAAGTTTAACAGATTTCTTAAAAGGTAAAACAATAACACAGGGAACTGAGCTAACGGTCTTACCACAGATTGCATTCTGGTCCGAGATAGCTCAGTAATTTTGCAATTCAAAATAAAGGATTCTCTATCCTCAAAAGGAATTTAGTATGTTAAAATTAGGTCGTTTGGTTCAACATCCTTACAATGTCAAAGTAGACTACTATACTCCTCTTTCGATTGAAGTAACCAATATACCTCCTTATTCAGATAAGAATTATTTTCGATTGGTAAAAAATGAAAACTTACTCGAAATTGGATTGGATGCAACCTCTTATCAATTAACCAATATTATTCTAGTTCAATCATCAAAGGTCAGCTTAGTTGAGAAACTATCTCTAAAAAACGTAGAAATGAAACAAGGATGCCCTGTTTTTCTTGATGATATTTCGTTTTCCAATGGTCTACATGATCTAGACCAGTCATTTGAAGTATTCTTGTCTAAAGATAAGTTAAAGATCCAGTTAATCGATCTAGAAGAGGAGTTTTATTTAGTTAACGGGAGAGTCTGTTTAGGATTTTCTCAAGACGAAAGATTAGTAACTATCATACTGCTGGATTTAAAAGATGAAGAATATGAAGATTTAAAAGATAGTTTTAAACTTTAATAATTTAAAAAAGTTGATTCTAACTTTACCTAGCAGTAAATAAATAGAAGGATATAGGACGTTACAAATGTTAAAAAGAGAATATGATATATTCAAATATCAAAACAATAGTACTAGATTGATGATAAGTTTTTATGACCCCTATTATCAAACCTTGTGCGAATTTTTTGATACAGAAGTTCATAATTTTTACCCTCACATTTATAAAGAATTAGAGGCAGTTGTTACAGGTCAAAAAGAAGCGTCTGATTTTGGCGGTAATATGCTCAATATTGATATAGGTAAAGAAGAAACAGAAGTATATTATCAAATGGATGATGAAAACCTTGGAGACCCTTGTTTTATTCCAACTGAAGAACTGTATAAATTAGTTTTAGAGTGGAAAGAAATGGAAGGTAAAATGCGTAGTGGGGAAGATTGTTTTCCAGTGACTTTAGAGGATTAATGATGAAAAACCTCACCCTGTAACCTCTCCTCAAGCTATTCTATTTAACACCCTAAGTTTGGTATGAATTCCGCAATGATCAATAATAAGGAACTCAAGTCAGTCGGCTTGAGTTTTTTGTGTGAGCGAATGTGCTGGGAATACCACTAACTAGGCTTTTTTATAGCTGTGAAAGATGTTATAATATGAAAAAATTTAAAGGAGAAATGAATGGGAGATAAATACACCGTAAAAAGTGATCTTTCGGTGGCTGCTAAGCATGCTACTGCAATAGGATCTGCCAATAATCATTCAGCTATTACAGTTCAAAGAGATGAACAAACGACAGTTGCTGGTAATAATAGTGCTAAAAATGGTATTAGTCAATTTGAGAATCTTCAGACTCAGCTATCGAATCATATTGTGAATATGATTCAAAATATCCATAGCTTAGCTGAGCAATTTGAAGATAAGGATGCCATGATTCGTCAAAATTTAAATATTCTGAATACTATTCAGTCTAAGCCATCATTCTCAAATGAAGCGAAATCAAAATACTTAGATGTGTTAGAGGATTAGATATGAATGTAGAAGATACATGGAATAAGCTCCATGAGAAAGAACGACAACTTTCAGATAAGGAGTGGGACTTATACCAGCGGATAGAAAAATTAGATTCGAAGAAAATGGAAGTAATGGATCAGCTGTTGAATGATTCACATTGGTTAAATGATCTAGATTTTCTTTTCGAAGGTAGCAGATATCAAAGTCAAATGATGGATGATCAGTTAGAATTCCAGCATCAAGTGAGAATAATGGAATACAGTCTGGATAAAGAATTAGAAAAACTTCGGAAAGAACATAAATCTATTGAAATGAAGTTAGATTCGATTCACCAAGAAAAAAGACGATTAGTGACGGAGGAAATCACATGAGTATAGATATGTATCTAGAATCCGCTAAAAGTCAGGCAACTAGTTTATCTAGTATATCCGCCCAGTGCGTGCAACAGAATATTGAATTGATTAAAGTTCTTGAAAATTTTGTAGCTGAAGAAGAGTTAAAAGGGCATGCTTACGACTCAGCAAAGGCGCATATTACAAGTACTGTAATTCCATTAATCCAAGGGATTGTCTTGTACCAAGAATCACTGGCGGAGGAGTGTCAAAAATTTGTCAGTCAATATACCTCTGATGTAGATAGTAAAAGTTGGCGTCAAGTGAATTTAGAAGAAAAAATTAGGGAAGCAGATCAAAAGATTTCCAGTCTAAGACAGTTAATGGAAACAAAATCGGATAATAAGATTTCAGCATTTCTAAATCTTTCGGTATCCATAGCCGTATTAGAAGGAGCAAAACAAAAATTACAGAAAATATTAATTAGCCTGCTTACTTTTAATGCAGTATCTCCAACTATCTTTTTAAATTCAGAGCGGTATTTATTGGCCGTTCAAAATGGTTTTGCCCAAGCTGCACAATCATGGGATGCTGCTAGCGGAACCTATTTGCCTCCAAGTAGTGGAACTGATCTATCGTGGAAGCAAACAATCTCTTTAGGATGGCAAAAACGACAAGCCATTCTGAACAAAGTGAAGAATCCGAAAGTTAAAACGTTAGAGGAAAAACTTTCAAAAATGTCACGTGCAGAACTGGAGGAAGAGTATGGTACTGTAATTCAATCCTATAAAAGGTTTCTTACAATGGGACAAGGCGATAATGTGACTGCTACTATGGATTTTGAGGATGTGAAACTAATTTGGAAGCGGTATAATGAAGTGAAGGATGATCACTTAGGATTATTACCTTCAGAATTAGCCAAGGTGGACCCAAAATTTAAGAAACGTATCGATGCAATGGATCAAGAAGCGTTAGAAGAGGCCTACCCAGAACTTAAAACATTGATCTCCATGGCTCATGTGAATCCATATGCACAACTATTTAAATCTGAAACAGAGCGAGCTAATTATGATTACCTACTAGACCGCTATTTCCTTTTAGATAGTCAAAAAATGCTCAGTTGGCGAGATCCTGCTTTTCAAACTAAATATGATTATTATATAATTGAAGAAGGTATTGATCCTTTTACAGGCAAACCTGCTACACAGGAAGAAATCAATCGTGCAAAAGATATCAAGAAGGTGAGAGCTTTTACTGATAGCCTCCAACTAGCAAGTACCTTGTATACATCTTATGTTGGATATAATCAGTACTACAATAAACCCTACACATCTTTCTCGGATGTATTTAGTAAAGTAAAAGGGAAGGTTCCATTTGTCAATAGGAAACCAGTAATTCCTGAGGTGAACCCTAAGGTAGAAACCAATGTTAAAACTATATCAGAACCAGCAAAAACTTATGATCGTGAACATATTTTACGAAATATAGAAGAAAGCAAAATTGCTAGGGAATCCAGTAACTTTGACCAATATCTGGCGAAGGAATCATTGATAAAGTATCCAACTTTATTAGATAGTAAAGTCAAAATTGTTGATAAAGCAAAATTACCAGATTGGATTGGAGAATCCTTTACAGATAGTAATTATAGGACGGTTGTTACGACAGAGGAAGTAACACTCTATCGAACATTTGGTGGATACTCTGATGCTGGAGGAGGGTTTGTAACTACAACCCCTGCTTCAAATCGTATACAAGCTAAAATAGATACTGCACTATTACCTGAATGGAAGAATACGAGACAATATGAAGCAGTAATAAAGATTCCAAAGGGAGTAGAATTAAATATTGGAAAAGTTGCTCCTCAAACAATAAATTCCTCAGGATTTATATTAAAAGGAGGGGCGGATCAAGTTTTATTACCAAATAAATGGCCATTAGACTGGATAGTGGATATACGAATTGTACCAAATTGAGGTTTTGAATTATGGAAAACAAATATATGAAGTATGCAGACAAATTACAAGATTTAATTGACTTTGAATATCCAAGTCAGAAGTTATACCCGGGAATTATACAGGATATATATAACTTAACTAAGCGTATAGGAAGAGGAGAAAATATCGGTGATATTAGTTTTTTTAGTTTAGCAAGAAGATTTGTAGATGAAACTATGGATTATAAAAGCGAAATTTTAGTAGTCTTAAAACAATTAGAGAAAGAGTTAAAAAAGAAAATTGATGGAAAATAAATTAATTGATTTGATAACGAATCTAAGAATTTGTTATGATAAAAGTATAGAGATACAATTATTTAAAGAATTATTACAGACAAAATTTTTGTGCCCTATCAGTATTGATGATCAACAAAATTTAACTATTAATAGTGTAGTAGATAGTAATGATTTAAACTTTTTACCCCTTTACATAAAGGAAACTGATATTAAGGGAAAAGACAGAGAACTTGAATATTTAGAAATATCGATCAAAAATGCTACTGATCTAGTAATTAGATTAAAAAAATTTAGTGGAGTGTCTATAAATCCTAGAACTACTAACTTTAATATAAGATTAGATGATTTAAAAAATATTATTGAATCATTTTCAGAAGATAGCGTCGAGATTATATCGGAAATATCAAATGAGCCAATTTTTGAAAAATTAGAAAAATTTGTTGATGTTTTTAAAAAATTCAAAGTAATTGACAGGGTTTTTCTGTTAAAGATTAGAAAAGCAACAGAAACAAATTTTCATTGGCTATTTGTTATTGATTGTTTAGAATTTAATTTGATAATCACTCAATTTTCTAGAGAGGCAAGTTCTCTTTTCCCAAAAAATGAAATTATAGATTTCCTTCAATTAAAAACTGACTTTTCGTATGATATAACAAGAGATGTATTACCAATCTACGAACGTCGTTTATAACATGTTGTTAAATATGTACTGTTCTATCTCAATGCGAACTCCAGAAGTAATAGCGAAAAAGGGATATCCATACCAAGTGGGAAAGAAGCCGGAGCCAATGACTGGTGGAGGTCAACTGGACGAACTTTCCCAGGAGATATCCCAGAAGGTGTTATGAAAGATATTAGTACCAAGAGAGGAGAACATACATGGAACATAGTAAATTAGGCTGGGAAGATGTTATCCAGTTTGAAGAGGTAAAAGTATACGGTCAGCATATATGGAGAGATGGTAATAATCTTTATTACGTTACTGAGGAGGGAGGAATTGCCTCTCGGCGTGTGGTTTATGAATTGCCAAATGAGTTATTTTCCTTACTAGAGAGTGGTGAGAGAACGATACGCGAAGTTTCTTGGAAGATTCAGAATGATTGTTGGCCACCAACGGAAGAAGAGAGAAGAGAATCTAGAAGAAAATTTATAAGCAAACATCCAGCTTCTTTGATAGATGTCCCTAAAAATAGGAAACTTTTTTCTAAGGAAGAACTTGAAGAGTTGATTCCG
The DNA here is from genome assembly GCF_943193075.1 of Streptococcus caecimuris. Classification (NCBI taxonomy): domain Bacteria; kingdom Bacillati; phylum Bacillota; class Bacilli; order Lactobacillales; family Streptococcaceae; genus Streptococcus; species Streptococcus caecimuris. Next base: position 28,210 of record NZ_CALPCT010000003.1, read on the forward strand.
ATTGCTGAGAAGCAGTGGATTGAATCTGAAGGAGAACTTCCAGATGATTATGTATCACCATTGAAATAGCCTGTGAGGAACTTGTTTATACACTGTTAGTTGTAGGCAAGTTCCTGTTTTCACTTTAAGTGGACTAAATGAATCGCAAAATATTGACAGAATTCCAAGACTCACACTGAAAGAACCTGACGATTTTTAGTTCACATGATGATTCAAATTCCTAAAAGATCAAAAAAAAGAATGATTAGGTTACAAGGATATAGCTAACAGTTTATTTAAGATCTATATGAGCGAGAGAAATTTATCGACAAATTATTTAAGATAATAAGGAGCATATAATGAATATTCTTAAAAAAATTGAAGATAAAACATATCAAAAAGAGGACTTAATAAATAACATAGATTTAAATCCTATAGTCTCCTATCATATCATTAAAGAAATTGTTAACAGTAAGAACAATGATATTAACGTGATTCATAAATTAATAGAAATTTCTGTCAAACTGTCTGTCAATGATTCAGTTTTAGGACCAATTTGTTTAGGACATATGTCTTTAGCTGCATTAAGAAAATTAGGAATTGACGTAAGGAAAGTTGATAATCATTCAGCTATTTCTGATTACGATTGGGAATTAGTGGATAAATTTTATCACGAGAATGGATGGTAAGGGAATAGATTATTTCAAGTAACAGGGAATAATACAATTAAATGTATTTTAAATTGAAAGAATGCAGAAGCCACAGAGGTAAAAATGATGAAAAGAACGTATTCCATAGTCGCTTTAGGAAATGAGCGAACAGATCAGATGATGATCTTGAAGTTTACTGATCAAAAATTTCAATCCCTGTCGAATTTTTTAAATTCGGAGGTTCATAATTTTTACTCGGATGTTCGCGAAGCTTTGGAGACTGTCATTTCTGGAAATATGGAAGAGTACGCTTTCGATGGTAATTTATTGGGAATCGAAGTTGGAAAAGAAATCACAGAAGTTTACTTCCAATTTGAGGAAGAACTTTTAGGAGACCCTTGCTTTATTCCAACTGAAGAACTGTATAAATTAGTTCTTGAATGGAAAGAAATGGAAGAAAGAATGAAAAGAGGGGAAGACATTTTTCCAGTGACTTTAGAGGATTGATGTTGAAATAATTCCCCAAATAATGGAGAAGTGATGAACAATAAAGAATTAGAAGATTTGTTTTATAAAGTCCCTGAAGGGGTTGATTATGCAGATATATTGGAAGATGTTGATCTAGAGGATGTTCCTGAAGAAACGATTCAAAAGTTGACTTCATTATTGGACAGTGATGATGACCATTTACGCTATCAAGCCTCTAGATTGTTGACCATTTGGGGAATTAGAGAAGGCTTTGATGTCTTGACTCAGATGTTCAGTCAAGGGCAATTAGAGTGGATGATTTCGCATCGTCTGTATGGTTATGATGATACCAATCGGATTTTTCTATATGATATCGTAAATTATTGGGCGAGCCGGTATGATTTGGGCGAAGAGAAGATAGCTAGAGGGGAAATTTATCCTTATGTTTGTAAAATCATCGAACAGGCTGAGACTGGATATTATGATATTTTCAAAATATATCGACTGGTTAGCGAGGAACATTATACGGAATACATCCCCTACTTGAAACACTTTCTGTCAACCATTATGGACAAACCTGAGGATAATTATTGGCGAATTCATGATACCTTGAAGCTATTCTTAAAGGTAGAGCCTGATTATGTGACACAGTTATTAAAAGAAAAGCAACAATCATTAGGAGATTTTGGAATCGAGGTTAAAGGTGAAAGACATTAAATTTTATAAAGTACATGATGAGTATGGTTTTATGTCCAATTTTGCTCCCTACCCTTTTTCAGACGGTAGCAGAATATGGCCAACATCAGAGCATTATTTTCAAGCACAAAAGTTTTTAGTACCCGAAATTCAAGAGAAAATTCGTCAGATAGCATCACCAATGGATGCTGCTTTAGAGGGACGCAATCGTCAAAATCCCTTGAGACCAGATTGGGAAGAGGTCAAAGATGGGGTGATGCTCCAGGCCCTTCGAATGAAATTTAGACAAAATCCCGAAATCGCAAGAGAATTGCTCGCAACAGGAGATGCCATCATCATCGAACATACGCGAAATGATGCCTACTGGGCTGATGGGGGAGATGGCTCTGGGAAGAACAAGCTAGGCCTGCTCTTAATGCAAGTGCGGGAGGAGTTAAAAAACGCAACTCTGTAACCTCTCCTCTAGCTATTCCACCTATTTCATGCTAGAATAAAGAAAAACACATTTGGAGGCATTATGAATCAGACAGTGACTTATTTGCAGGAATTAACAGCCATTCCTTCCCCGACCGGTTTTACACGAGAGATTGCAGACTACTTGGTCAAAACCATTGAAGGCTTTGGGTACGAAGTAACTCGGACTGCTAAGGGCGGCGTGAATGTAACCGTGCCTGGTGTGATCACAGACAAGCAACGCTACGTCACAGCCCATGTGGATACCTTGGGGGCTATTGTTCGCGCTGTGAAAGCAGATGGTCGCCTCAAGCTAGACCGTATCGGTGGTTTCCCATGGAATATGATTGAAGGGGAAAATTGTACAGTCCATGTAGCCAATACAGGAAAGACCCATTCGGGGACGATTTTGGTCCATCAGACTTCTTGTCACGTCTACAAGGATGCAGGGACTGTCGAGCGGACCCAGGACAATATGGAAGTCCGTCTGGATGAAAAAGTAACCAATGAAAAAGAAACCCGTGCCCTTGGCATTGAAGTAGGTGATTTTGTCAGCTTTGATCCCCGGACCATTGTGACAGATACTGGCTTTATCAAATCTCGCCACTTAGATGACAAGGTGAGTGCGGCGATTCTCTTGAATCTTCTGCGCGTGTATAAGGAAGAACAGATCCAATTGCCAGTAACGACCACCTTTGCCTTTTCAGTCTTTGAAGAAGTGGGGCATGGGGCTAATTCTAGTATTCCAGCTGAAGTGGTCGAATACTTGGCAGTGGATATGGGGGCTATGGGAGATGACCAAGCGACGGATGAATACACGGTATCCATCTGTGTCAAAGACGCTTCAGGACCGTATCACTACGAGTTCCGTCAGCATTTGGTAGCCTTGGCAAAAGCCCAAGAAATCCCTTATAAGTTGGACATCTATCCTTTCTATGGATCAGATGCCTCTGCAGCCATGAGCGCAGGAGCAGAAGTCAAACATGCTCTTCTCGGGGCAGGGATCGAATCTAGTCACTCTTATGAGCGGACTCACTTGGATTCTGTAGTCGCAACAGAGCGCATGGTCGATGCCTACCTCAAGAGCGACTTAGTAGATTAAAAAGAAACAATTAGATTACGTAGTGGTTTAGATTGAAGAGAGAGTTATTTTAGAAACTTTCCTTAGGTGAGTACGGACGTCAGCGAACTTCTACGAAGTTCCATGACTTAGTTTTGAACCTAAAGTTTCAAAACTCCCGAGTGCCTGAAACAATTACGTTTCAGGCACTTTTTCTCACGGCGGAAAGTTTTAGTATACTTTTGTTTGGATCTAAAATCAATGATTACAATTATTATAAATCGCTATGTCACTTGATTTTAAAAGTATTTGATTCTATTCAAAACTACTCTCCGGAGTAGTTTTTTCTTAAACTAAAACTAAAATTTTCTGAAAATTCCTTTTCTTCTGAAAATCTTTGTGGTATAAACTTAAAATAAACTTAAAATTTCTTAAGGAGTTTTACATGAAAAAAAGAAATGTCATTGCACTTGCGGGAGTTGCCCTCCTTTCAGCAGGTATCCTAGCTGCTTGTTCGGGTGGTTCTAAATCATCTAGCTCAAGCAACGGTCAAAAATTCTCATATGTCTATGAGACTGAGCCAGAAAACCTAAACTATATCACATCTGGTAAAGCAGCAACCCACGATATCACTGGAAACTTGATTGATGGTTTGTTTGAAAATGACAAATACGGTAACTTGATTCCATCTCTTGCAAAAGACTGGACAGTTTCCCAAGATGGCTTGACTTATACTTATAAACTTCGTGATGATGCTAAATGGTATGATTCAGAAGGTGAAGAGTATGCGGATGTAACAGCTAAAGATTTCGTCACAGGGATCAAATATGCGGCTGATAACAAATCAGAAATGCTCTACATCATCCAAGATTCTATCAAAGGCTTGAATGACTACGTCAGTGGTAAAAATAAAGATTTCTCAGCTGTAGGAGTAAAAGCAGTTGATGATCATACCCTTCAAATCACTTTGAACCAACCAGAATCTTACTGGAACTCTAAATTGACTCTTGGGATCACTTTCCCTGTCAACGAAAAATTCGTGAAATCAAAAGGGGATAAATTCGCTCAAGCAAGTGACACCAGCTCCCTTCTTTACAATGGTCCTTACATCTTGAAGAGCTTTACTTCAAAATCTTCTATCGAAATGACCAAGAATGAAAACTACTGGGATAAAGATAAGGTCTACATCTCAGATGTGAAATTGGAATTCTACGATGGACAAGACCAAAGTAAATTGGCTAAATCATTCGGAGAAAATGCTCTTAGCTTGGCCAAACTCTTCCCAACTGGATCTGGTTACTCAGAGCAAGCCAAAGAATTCAAAGACGAAATCACCTACACTCCTCAAGACGCCGCTTCTTATGTTATTGGTACCAACATCGACCGTCAATCTTACAAACACACAGCTAAGAAGACCGATGAAGAAAAACAATCTACTAAGAAAGCCCTCTTGAACAAGGACTTCCGTCAAGCGATCAGCTTTGCCTTCAATCGTGAAGCTTATGCTGCTCAATTGAACGGAAAAGACGGAGCAAGCAAGATCATCCGTAACCTCTACATTCCACCAACATTTGTCCAAGCTGATGGCAAGACCTTCGGTGAAATGGTGAAAACACAATTGGATACCTATGGAGATGAGTGGAAATCTACTAAACTAGATGATGGTCAAAACGGTCTCTTCGATGCGAAGAAAGCGAAGGAAGAGTTTGCAAAAGCGAAGACTGCCTTGGAAGCAGATGGTGTGAAATTCCCAATTCACATCGATATGCCTGTGGACCAAACCACTCCATCAAGAGTTCAACGGGTGCAATCTTTCAAACAATCAGTTGAAGAAGCGCTTGGTAAAGAAAATGTCGTCATCGATATCCAAATGCTTTCGAAAGAAGACCTTCAAAATGTGACCCTCTTTGCACCAAATGCGGCTGGCGAAGACTGGGATCTCTCTGATAATGTTGGATGGAGCCCTGACTACCAAGACCCATCAACTTACATGGATATCTTGAAAGCTTCATCTGGTGAAAATACTAAGACTTTCCTTGGATTTGACCCAAGTGAAAACAATGAAGCAGCTAAAAAAGTTGGTCTGTACGACTTTGAAAAGATGATCAAAGATGCTGGTGCAGAAACACAAGACGTCAACAAACGCTATGAAAAATATGCGGCTGCGCAAGCTTGGTTGACTGATAGCGCCCTTGTTATGCCAACTTCTTCATCAACTGGACGTCCATTCTTGACACGTATCGAACCATTCTCAGCTCCATTTGCATGGACTGGTGGTAAAGGAAAAGACCACGTGATCTACAAAGGAATGAAACTCCAAGACAAAGCTGTGACAAGTGCTGATTACAACAAAGCCCTTGAAAAATGGCAAAAAGAACAAGCAGAGTCAAATAAAAAAGCACAAGAAGATCTTAAGAAACACGTTAAATAAGGATCGATAACCGAGGCTGATGCCTCGGTTTTTTTGTGGATCAGATGAATATCTGTTTGATCTTAAAACGCTTACATAGTATAATGGGAGTGTTGATTACAAAAAGTTAGGAGACTGACATGAAAAAGAAAACAATGGTTTCCATTGTCGCATCAAGTTTATTGATCGCACCGATGGTCTTGCATCAAGTAGCAGCAGCAGATGAGCAGACAGAAGAGTTAGCTCCATCGACAGAAGTGGTCCATGCTCCATCTACTGAAGCAAGACCGACAGCACGTGACACAAGTACTAGCTCTAGTGAAGAAGGAGCGAGCTTGAGTGAGGCATCGCTGGATCGGACGACAGTTGCAAATCAAGTAGCCCCTGCTACAGAAGAACACACAAGACAAAGTGAGCCTACGGTCCCAGTAGCAAGTCCAGCAACAACCAACAGGGAAGCTGGGCCTCAATCTGCTCCCAGTTCAGAAGCTCCGGCAACAAGTAATGATTTGGCAAAGGTTACAGGTAGCACCCTTGCAGCGGATCAGGCCTCTAAAGAGTTGACGGTCCAAGATGCTGTTAATGGCTTGCTTCAATGGGCAGCAACAGATCCTAGCCAATTGGGCCAAAGCCAAGCAGATCGCGAACGCTTTGCCAAGAGTTTAGGCTTGATTGAAAAATCTGATGATCTGACTCGTAAGGTTAGTCAGCCAGAATTGGCCAAGATGTATGAAACAGCTAAGAAACTATACGATGCCTACCGGGCTGAAAAGAAAAGTCCGCTCTTTTTAAATGGTCGTGCCCAGCCGATTTTCCCTTATACGACGGGAGAAAAAGAAGACCAAGACTACAAATATGAAGATAGCCAAATTGTACGCTTCCCAGTCTATGTCGAAACGGACTACGATACCGATGCAGATGGCAAGCCTGACTTAGTCAAAGCCATTGTTCAATTACCAAAAGCCGTAGCACAAGGCGATTTTAAGGCAGCCACTATTCTCGAAGCGCGCCCATACGTAGCGGGGACGCTCGATGAAAACTACGTCACTCTTGAAAGCCTGGGCCTTCCAACGGACGGTAGCTATGATATGAAGAAACTGCACAGCCAACCTGCAAAGAGACAGCCAGTAAGCAGTGAAACAACAGTAGAAGCAGCCAAAAAAGCCAAGGCATCGGATTGGTATTACTACAGTCCCTACGAGTATATCTATGACTACGAAGATCTGAACTGGTACGACTATTTCTTGGTCAGGGGCTATGCCTTTATCTCCAGCGCTGGACTTGGTACCAAGGGATCAGAAGGATTTAACACGACGGGATCCGATCTCGAAATCAATGCCTTTAAGAATATCATCGAATGGGTTAATGGCAAACGCAAGGCCTACACCGATAAGACTAGCAATGTTGAAATCAAGGCAGACTGGGCAACAGGCAATGTCGCTATGACAGGTCTCTCCTGGGCTGGAACCACGACCTTTGGTGTGGCAGCGACAGGCGTAGAAGGCCTAAAGACAATCGTTCCGGCAGCAGGAATCGCCTCATGGTATGATTATTTCAATAGCCAAGGTACCCAGTTTGGTAATGCACCTTATAGTGACCTTTCATGGCTCTCCCTTTACGTTAGCACACGGATGCTGGACCAAGACGACTGGGCAGGTATTTGGCAAAACTATTCTAACTACATCAACCAACTGAACAAGGACCAGTACGCCCATGATCGTAACTACAGCGATGTCTGGAAGGAGCGGGATTATACCCTTCATCCGGAAAATCTCAAGACCAGCGCCCTGATCGTCCATGGCTTGAATGATGACAATGTCAAGACCAAACACTTTGAACTCATGTACGATGCTCTCAAGAAAGCAGGCCAAGATGTCAAGCTCTATCTCCACCAAGGGGATCACGTCTACCCAGCAGCTATGTCACGGGGATACGGCATCACCGCCAATGGTCAGGACTTTTATGACCTGCTCAATACTTGGCTGACCCATTACCTCTACGGAGTGGACAATCACGTCGAAAGCTTGCCAGCGGTCCTAGCTCAAAACAACTATGATCCAAGCAAGTGGACCAGCTATGATAACTGGAAGAGCAGTCAACGTCTCTTCTTGAATGCAAGCTCGAAACGTCTAGAAGAAACAATTTCTAGTGATTATGCGGCTGCAGGTGTTGAGATCGCTAACCGCAATGAAACAGTCAGCAAAGCCTCCTCTAAGGCCAATCTGACCTTTGTTTCTGATGTTACTGAGGACACTACGATCAAGGGCCACATCCCCGTTCATTTCAAGGCAGCTCTTGCCAAAGGTCAAGGAAAGAATTTCCAAATCAACGCCCTCTTGGTAGATGTGGCAGATGAGGACTTTGACGTGGTAGGAAATGGTAGCGTCAAGCAAGATAAAACAGCAGACGGTTTCTGGATGGGAAGCAATTTAAGCAACCTATCTGTTGCCGAATACGAAACCATCAAGACCAAGTACAAGGTGATCGCTAAAGGATGGATCAACCTTGCGAACCCTGAGTCTGGCTACGATTCAGCAAGCTCACGCGCTAGCATCGAGCCAAAAGTTGGAGAATACCACGATTACACGGTTTATCTCCAACCAAATCTCTATACGGTTAAGAAAGGTCACAAGTTAGCGCTTGTTTTCAACACCTATGACCCATCTGATTTAACGGTGGAGCATCCATATGAAGTGACCTTTAAGACAGATTCTATCCAGGCGGCGATTCCAATTGTCGAAAAGACCCGCGCCCAAAAGGCAGCCTATGTGCCAAGTGCAACAGATACAGACTATGCAAACTTGCCAGAAGTTGAAGGAGCTGCTCTAGTTGCTCCAGAAGTCCACTACAAGGAAGAGTATACGCTTCCAACTCCAGAATACTTTGTCCAACCAAGCCAAACTCTTCCTGAAAAAGATGGACAGATGCAAACAGGATCAGCAAGACAAGAGCAACCTCATCTTACACTAGCTGTATCCTATGGCCCTCAATTTGTTTCACAAGGATTGGCAGAAGATCCTCAAGAAGTGACTCCTGCAGTAGGAGGAGAGCAGGTAGACCATACCCTTCCTCAAACAGGGAGCAAAGATCATGCTCTGGGTCTCTTAGGGGTGATCAGTCTAACAGCTTCTAGTCTCATCTTTTGGCGCAAAAAGAGAGAAAATGCCTAAGGACTCCCCGTAGCAAATATTTCTAAAATGGCATCATTTAGTGTAAAATAAAAGTAGAAATGCAGAATCAGTAGTCACTACTGAAAAAGGAGGAAATATGGCACACGTAATCACAGATGCAACTTTTGAACAAGAAACCAGCCAAGGCCTTGTCCTGATTGACTTTTGGGCAACTTGGTGTGGTCCATGCCGCATGCAAGCTCCAATCTTGGATCAGTTGGCAGAAGAAGTACATGAAGATGATTTGAAAATCTGTAAGATGGATGTCGATGAAAATCCAAATACAGCGCGTCAATTCGGTATCATGTCGATTCCAACTCTTCTCTTTAAAAAAGATGGACAAGTTGTCAAACAAGTGGCTGGAGTTCATACGAAAGCCCAATTGAAAGAAATCATTGCAGAATTGAGCTAAAAAGAGAGAGTGGGACAGAAATCGGTAATTCTTTAGAATTCGATTTCGTCGTCCCACCTCCGCACAGTTGAGTAGGGCTGTAAAAGCTGATGAAATCAGCGTAGTAGAGCCCACTCAACCACTGCGTCATGCAGTTATTTCTATCAAATATCGAAGGCTGGATAATTTTTCCAGCTTTTTTTGATGCTCTATATTTCTTTCAAATAGATGTGATACCCATTGACAGCGTTTTCTTATAGTGCTAAAATGAAGCTGTATTTCCTATAAAATTTTTACAGGAAAAAATTCTCCTAGGAAAATGTAGATCCTAGGAGAAAATCATATATAAAGGTTATTGGCCCTCTGTATCTTGGGCTACCCAGACACTGACGGAGCGTTCTGCCACTGGGAATTCGGCAGTACCGTCTTCTTGGACTTGGACGGTTTCGCTACAATTTTCTAGGACATCATAGTAGGTGAGGCCTGCGTAGGATGAGCCGATCTCCATGACTTTTGTAGCGGCTTGGTTATTCGAAACTAAGCAGGCGATTGGTGCTGATTCTTCTGTACCTGAACGTGTCCAACCGATGCAATTAGGATCATCGAAGTAGTCCGTTTGTTCCCCATAGGCCAGATCTTTACGAACCCATAAGAGGCGATCGAGAACCTCTTGGAAACTTTCTTGCGCAAATTTGCCCTCGATCCCGTAGTAGTCTCCATAGAAGACACAAGGCAAACCAGCTTCACGAAGTAAGATCAAGGCATAGGCTGCAGGCTTAAACCATTCTTCAATGGTAGATTCCAAGGCTTGTCCTCGTTGGGTATCATGGTTGTCCACAAAGGTTACGGCTTCTTCAGGATGATTGAGCGCTAGTGTTCCGTCAAAAATAGTTCGCAGGTCGAAATTTTCACCTTCTTGACTAGCTCTGAAGAGATTTTGGTGGAGGGCTACGTCGACCAGGTCATACAGGTAATCAATGCTTTCCAAGTACTCATCGTTGGTTTCTGTGTCCCCATTCCAAAATTCACCAAAGACGTAGAAATCTTCACCATATTTTTTGGTAATATTGTGGATGAAATTCTTCATAAAGAAGGAGTCAATGTGTTTGACTGCATCCAGACGGAAGCCCTCAACCCCTGTCGTTTCGATAAACCATTCAGCCCATTGATCGAGATTTTCTACAACCTCGGGATGTTTGAAATCGATATCGGCGTACATGAGGTAATCGTAGTTTCCGTTTTCTTTGTCTACCAGATCTCCATGAGCCCAACCTTTGTTGTCCCCTTGGATTTGGTAGATTCCATTCTTATTACGAGAAGCATCGTAGTCCGTACCGGTGAAATGGTACCAATGCCAGTGGAAGTCATTATAGGCGCCATTTCGGCCATCAAAGGTGAATTTGGTCCATCCTTGAATGGTGAAGGGCTCAGTGAGGACCTTGTTTCGATCCATTGGATCCACCTCAACGACCTCGAATTCCTCTAAGCCATCGGCAGCAGCTTTATGGTTGAGAACGACATCGGCCATTGGTTGAATCCCTGCATCTTTGAGGGCTTGAATGGCTTGAAGATAATCGTCTTTGAAGCCATATTTGGTGCGAACCGTTCCTTTTTGATCGAACTCGCCCAAATCAAAGAGGTCATAGACTCCGTACCCAACGTCATTGTTAGAAGTAGCTTTAAAGGCAGGCGGCATCCAGACCTTGCGAATACCCAAGTCTGCTAAGTGTTGCGCATCTTCAGCAAGACGCGACCAGTGGTTCCCATCAGCGGGCAAATACCACTCAAAATATTGCATTAAGGTTTGATTTTCCATCGTTATTTCTTCTTTCATGTGAATGTCCCTATTTTACCAAAAATAGTTGGATGCCACAAACGTTTGCGCTGGAAGCAAGCCCTTTCTAAAAAAGAAATCGCATACATGAAAGAAATAAAGTGAGAATATAAAAAAATAGAGTCGGGTTCCGCTAGGACTGACTTTGAAAATGGTGAAAGGAGACCATTTTATGAAAAAAACAACTCTTGTTTCTCTACTCGTTGCAGGTTTACTGATTAGTCCTGCTGTACTTGCCCAGCATGTGCAAGCAGACCAAGTAAGTAGCACAACTACTGAGGAGACGGTTACTCCTTCTACGGCAAGTCCTGAAGTTACTGAAACAGTGACCTCAACACAAGGAGACACTAAAGAAACCGTACAGCCTGAAAAAGTGGAAGAGGTTTCAGAAATTAACCGACCAACCACTTCGCCAACCGCTCCGACAACTACTCCGACGACTGAGCTACATGAAGAACCTGCGTCAAGCCCAGCGGTAGTGAGCGCCCCAACTGTTGAGTCCACTCTAACCAATCAGCCAAGCCCTGTGCCTGCGACGCCTACCGTTGGCAGTCAAGAGGAGAGCGCGACTCCAAAAGTAACCCAAGGAGACTTGGCTGAAATTACTGGTGCAACTGTAACCGACCAGGATCGTGAAAAAGAAGTCACTGTGACGGAGGCAGTCAATCAACTATTGAACTGGGCTTCAACCAAGGAAAATCAAGTCGGATCTACTGATAAAGACCGATTAGCTTTTGCCAAGAGCCTAGGGATGGTCAAGGAAGGAGTGGAGGGATCTGCTCCAGTTACTAATCTCACTTCAATGGTTGATGTAGCCAAACAGCTCCGTGCCGCTTACCGCGCAGACAAGAAGTCACCTCTCTTTTTGAATGGCAAAGCACAACCTATTTTCCCATTTACGCCAGGGGACGATCCGGAGCATTACTCCTATGACAAGAGTGACATCGTCCGCTATATTGTCTATGTGGAAACCGATTATGATACGGATGGAGACGGCAAGCCTGACTTGGTCAAGACCTTTGTGCAGGTGCCAAAAGCTGCTGTCAATGGGGACTATAAAGCTGCGTCCATCTTTGAAGCTAGTCCTTATGTAACAGGAACAACAGAGGAGCGCACCTTAGAGGGAATTGGTCTCAAAGAAGGTGGAAACTTCGATATGGCCAAGCTCTATGAAAAACCTGCCAAACGCCAAGCAACCAAGACTGTTACGACAGAAGAAGTAGCCAAGGCGACCGATCCAAAAGAATGGTACTATGTCAATCCTCGTGAAAGCTCGGATGACTATACACACTATGACTATGAAAATCTCAACTGGTACAATTACTACTTGGTTCGTGGCTATGCAGTGGTGACCAGTAGTGGTTTGGGCTCTAAAGGATCAGACGGGATCAATACGACCGGCTCTGACCTTGAAGTAGCTGCTTACAAAAATATCGTTGAATGGCTCAATGGCAAACGCAAAGCCTACTCTGATAAGACTAGCAACCAGGAAGTTAAGGCAGACTGGTCCAACGGCAATGTCGCTATGACAGGCTTGTCTTGGGCAGGTACGACGACATTTGGTGTAGCGTCCACTGGGGTTGAAGGGCTCAAGACCATTGTGCCAGCCGCAGGGATTGCTAGTTGGTATGACCATTTCAACAGCCAAGGCTCTCCCCTTGATACAGGAGCTTCCAATGACCTTTCCTGGTTATCTGTCTATACCTCTGGTCGTATCCTTGACAAGGAAGATTGGGACAAGGTCAAGGATTACTATGCAGCCTATATCACCAAGCTCAATGAGCTCCAACACAAGGATGGTCATAATTACAACGAAGAATATGCTAAACGCGACTACACGCTCAATGCAGCCAATCTGAAAGCGGCCCCTCTCATTATCCAAGGGCTCAATGATGACAATGTCAAACCCAAACATTTTGAACTCATGTTAGAAGCCTATAAAAAGGCGGGGATCGATGCCAAGGTCTTGCTCCACCAGGGCAATCACATCTATCCATCTACTCGTTGGTCAGGGACAGAAGTCGCAGGCCAAGCCTTTAATGACCTGATGAATCTCTGGTATAGCCATTACCTCTACGGTATTGAAAATGGGATTGAAAACCTTCCACAAGTAACAGCTCAGGACAATCTAGATCCAAGTAAATGGCGTCGTTTTGATAAATGGGATACCAACAATGCCATCTCCGCTCGAATCTACTCTAAACGGGAGGATGTGACAGTAACTGGCGATTACTATGGTACAGGAAATAACTGGACTACACGTAACCAAGATGCAGCCTTCCATTCTTCCGAAGTGGCAGCTTCCTATGCAGCCACCGTCGACCAAGATGTCACCATCAAAGGCCATATTCCTGTGCATTTTAGCGCTGCTTTTGTCAAGGGAGACAAAAACCATGCTCATGTCAGTGCGACCCTGATGGATGTTTCAGACGAAGACTTTGATGTGGTCAAAGAAGAAATCACCTATGACAAAGACGGTTATAGCACGCGCACATTGGAAAAAGAAACCATCGATGAGACAGGCTACTGGAATGGTAGCAACCTTGAAACCTTGCCTCTCAAACGTTACAAGACCCACAAGGTTAAGAGTGTGGTGATTGCGCGTGGTTGGATGAATCTGGCCAATCCAGCATCTCGCTATGACTCAGCAAGTTCTAGTCATTCTATTGATCTGAAAGAAAACGAATATCATGATTACACCATGTATCTGCAACCAAATCTCTATACAGTGAAAAAAGGCCATCGACTGGTTTTGAGTTTGCACACCTATGATCCAGATTACATCTATTTTGCAGATCCTTATGAAGTGACCTTCAAGACAGATTCTATTTCTGCAACGATTCCAATCGTAGAAGACAGTCGATCTCTCTTGTTCCGTTATCAACCAAGTGAAAAAGATACAGACTATGCGTCATTGGCAGATCGGATCTTGCCAATTGCAACCATTCAACCAAAAGTAGATCCTGAACAAGACCCAAGTCCAGTAGATCAAGCGGAAAAACCAATTGTTCCAAGTAATCCAATGACGCCAACCAATCCAGCTATTTCTGAAATTCCTCAAAAACCAAGCCACGGTCGAGATCCGATGGACTTCCGTAAGGAACAAAAAGAAGAAACTGCACAAGAATTGGCTCAAAGAGCTGATAAAGATAAGATAGAAGTGACAAGCCAACCAAGCCTTCCAAAAACAGGTCAAGCAACAAGCTCTTGGACTCTCTTTGGCTTCCTAGGACTCATGCTCACCAGCCTTTTGTCACTTGGCAAAGCTCACAAAGATGAATAGTAGAAAAGAAGGATGGAGAGAAAGTGAAAACCACCAATAGAGAGAGCATCGAAACGATTTTTTCCGAAGCCTTGGCGATTCCAAGCTTCACCAATACTGAGACCGAGCAAGGAATCGAAGCCTACCTGGATCAACGGATTGGACAAATCCCCTATTTCAAGGAACATCTGGACCATTTTGGGCGCTATCAGGTGCCACAGGATCACTTGCGTCGGTCGGTCAATTGGGCCTTGGTTGATAAGGGCAAGAAAAAAACAGTGATCCTTTTCCACCACCATGATACAGTCGATCTAGAAGACTATGGAAATTTGTCAGAGATCGCGCTCGATTCTGATCAAGTAGCAGAAGCCTTGAAAACACTGGATATGCGACCAGATATGCAGGAAGATTTAGCTTCTGGGGATTGGAAATTTGGCAGAGGGTCTTGCGATATGAAAGCAGCCCTAGCCCTTCAATTGGGGGTTCTGGAAGCCTATGCAGCAGACCCCACAGAAGGTCAGGTCAATCTGCTCTATCTCTCTGTTGGGGATGAGGAATCCTATTCACGTGGGATGCGTGGAGCCTTGGGCCTCCTCACAGATTTGCAGGAAAAGTTTGATCTGAATTATGTATTGGCAGTGGATTCAGAGCCCTTTGAATCGGAAGTAGGAAAAGAAAAGGTCCTTCACATTGGCACAGTCGGTAAACTAATGCCAGTCGTTGTGGCGCAAGGTGTCTTGTCCCATATGAAGGAACCTCTTAAAGGGATCAATGCCTTGTCGCTCTTAGTAGTCATTGCAAGCCAGCTGGATCTTCATCCCGATCTGGCAGATCAGGCCTTGGGAGAAACGTCTCCTCTTCCTTCTTGGTCCTATCTCAGAGATTTGAAGGAGCAGTACGATGTATCGACCGTGCTCTATGCGGCTGGTTATTTCAGTGTATTGCATTTGAAGAAAACACCCCAAGAGATCTTGCAACGAATCTATGAGCTTAGTCAAGAGGCCTTGGATGCCTTTTATAAGAAGTATGAGCACTTGCAGGATCAGGCTGGCCAAGACCATATTATTGCAAGACCAAGAGTCATCACCTATCAAGAGCTAGAGGAACGTTGCCAAGCCTTAGAGGGCTACCAAGCCTTTAAAGAAAGATCTAACCAAAAAGCGGAGCAAGATTTTCGTAATGGAACCAGCTACCAGAGCCTTGCAATTCAGCAAATCCAGCGACTCCTTGAGTTTCTCGGAGATAAGGATCCTATGGTGGTCATCGGTTTTGCGCCCCCCTATTATCCTTCCATGAATTGCCGCTTTTTAGACAATACCGATTTCAATATCGTGTCCCTCATCACTGATTACCGAGAGTATCTGGACCAAAGAGGTTACCACTTAAAAGTCGAAGAATACTTTATGGGGATTAACGACACCAGTTATTGTGCCTTGGAAAAGGATGTGGCCTCTTATCAAGTCGTCTTAGATAGCCTAGCTACACCAGCTCAGGTCTATGATCTGGATCTGGAAAAAATTGCTCAAATTCAGGTTCCAGCGGTCAATCTAGGCCCTTGGGGTAAAGAATTGCATAAGCGAGGAGAGCGGGTCTATAAAGAAGACTTCTTGGAGACCATTCCAAACTATCTGTTAGAATTGCTCTACCATTTCGATGATCGCTTATCAACAGAATAAGAAAAAACGGTCCCAATGAGGATCAATTAGGGAGTTAACATGATTACATTTCACGGAGTTACCAAAGATTACGATGGGCACATTGCCCTCAACCACTTGGATCTGACCATCGAGGATGGGCAAATTGTCGGCCTGATTGGCCACAACGGTGCTGGAAAGTCCACGACGATTAAGAGCCTGGTCAGTGTCATCACCCCAACCACTGGATCCATTGAAGTGGATGGTCAGGACCTCTATAGCCATCGGCTGGCGATCAAGAAGAAGATCGGTTATGTGGCGGATTCGCCAGATCTTTTCTTGCGTCTCACAGCCAATGAATTCTGGGAGTTGGTTGCGACCTCTTATGATATGAGTCAGAAAGACTGTGACCAACGCTTGGAAGAGCTTCTCAGGATCTTTGATTTTCAGAGCCACCGCTATGAAGTGATTGAATCCTTTTCACATGGGATGCGCCAGAAGGTCTTCGTCATTGCAGCCCTCTTGTCAGATCCGGATATCTGGGTCTTGGACGAACCGATGACCGGTTTGGACCCACAGGCTTCTTACGATTTAAAACAAATGATGCGCCAGCATGCGGATCGGGGAAAGACGGTCATTTTCTCTACTCACGTCTTAGAAGTGGCCGAACAACTCTGTGATAAAATCGCCATTCTCAAAAAGGGAAATCTCATTTTCTATGGGACGATCGAGGAATTAAAGGGCCAGCATCCTGAACAAAGTCTGGAAAGTATCTATCTCAGCCTAGCGGGTCGGAAGGAAGAAGGTGGCGATCATGCGTCTTAAGATCATCCAGCAGCTGGTCAATGTTAATATCATCTATGCCAGTCAGCCTGCTCAGATCGCAAAATTACGTGCCAAACAGGCCAAAAAACCGGACGTCAAACTCAATGTCGCCCGCAAATCGGTGCTCAACTACCTCTTTTTAGGATTGGTCTATTTCCTCATATTTGGCTTGCTCTTTAGCATCTATGATTTTGTCCATCAACCAGCCTTCTTTGTCAATATGGTCGCCCTCTTTTCCTTGATGACCATTTCCCAAGGCTTTATGAGTTTTTACAATGTCTTTTATGAAAGCAAGGACCTCCAGTTTTACCGGCCCTATGCCTTCTCAGATGCGGAAGTCATTGCTGGAAAGAGTATCTCGGTCATCCTGACCCTCCTCATGGCTATCCTTCCCTTGGTCAGCTATTTTCTGATTCTGCCTGTCCAAGCAGGCGGCTTCAATCCGTTAGGGATCCTGCTAGGCCTCTTTTGTGCCTTAATTCTCTTAGGCGTTCTCTTTTTAGCGACGATCATCCTAGCTCATTTGATTACCAAGACCGTGTTTTTTAAAAAACATACGACCCTGGTCTCCAACATCATGGTCGGAATTGGTTCCCTTCTGAGTCTAGGAGCTTATCTCTATCTCAATCTAGTCCAAACTCACCGGGTAGAGGTGTCGGGTGGAACGGATATTCCCATTCTATTTCCACCTTTTACGGCTTTTCATCAGTTCATCCTCAATCCTTTTGATGGAGAAGCGCTCCTGGGCCTCTTAGGCTGGATCCTGGTGCTTTTGGTCTTGATTGGCCTGGTTCGCAAAATCGTGATCCCGCAGTTCTATGATGCGGCCCTTGCAGTTGCGACCAACCAAACCGTTAAAGAGCGCGTGAAAGTGCTCCATGTGGGTCAGAAAGACTCCTTTAGACGATTTGTCATTCAGTATCATCGCAGACTCTTGAGCGATGGAACCCTTATGGTGCAAGTCCTCTTGATGATGAGTATTCTGCCATATATTTTCCTCCTCAGTGGAGCAGCAGGAGCATCAAAAAATATAGGGGGCCTCAGTCCTTACTTAACACCCCAGTATCTGGTACCACTGACCCTTGTTGCCATCTTGATCGGTGTTTTCAATAGTTTTGGAGGCTTGACCAGTATCGGTATTTCGCTAGAGCGCGAAAACTTTGAATACTTGAGATCGCTCCCTATTGATTTTAAACGCTATCTCTTTATGAAATTTTGGTTGCTCTATCTGGTGCAATCTATCCTTCCTGTCATTCTTCTGGTTGGTGTTTGTCTCTATTTTGGTGTGCATCCCTTGGCCATCCTTGCCATGTTGCTGATCTGGGTCGTAACCACCATTCCGATCTGCATTCGAGACTATGTCAAAGATTTTCAAAATTTTAGTACCAATTGGACCAATATCACAGAGTTGATGACCCGTCATCGTGGGAATGCAGTTCTTCAGTCTATCCTCTTGATTGTCTTTATCTTTGTGATGTTTCTCTTGATCATTGTTAGCTTCATTTGGACCTATCATTCCGTCAGCACCCTGCTGGCTGTGATCCTTTATAGTGTCATCCTGCTAATCGGAGCTGGGATCAGTTCGACCATCTACCGCAAAAAAATCCGCACTCTCTACCAAGAGATCGGAGAATAAAAAGAGAGAGTAGGACAGAAATCGGTCATTCGTTAGAATTCGGTTTCGTCGTCCCACCTCCGCACAGTTGAGTAGGGCTGTAAAGTTGATGAAATCAGCTTAGTAGAGCCCACTCAACCACTGCGTCTTGCTCGACAATCCAAAAACAATTGAGAGGCTAGGACTTTTGTCCTAGCCTCTTTTTAGTGGTAACTTAAATCTCATATCCCATGAGGAGCCCGCCTTCTTCGGCGTAGAAACTACAAAGTCCGGAAGTAGGAAGGACTTCGATGTTTGCACGGGCAAATTTTTCACGAACCAATGCAGAGAATTGCTCGATAAATTTTTCATTGTTGCGGTGGGCAATGGTAATATGTCCGCCATTATAGCCTGCCTTGATTAATTCATCAAAAGCTGCCTTGATCGCTTTCTTTTGGCCCCGTGCTTTTTGGAGTAGCTCAAGAGTACCCGTCTTACTAGCTTCCCCAACCATACGGATATTGAGGAGACCGACAACAGTCCCGATCAATTTGCTGAGACGCCCATTTTTGACCAGATTATCAACCTTGGCCAAAACAAAGAGCAACTTCGTCTTAGACTGGTAGGTCGTGATCACATCGACTACTTGATCAAAATCGAGGCCTTCAGCGACCAACTGATTGAGCTTGCGAACGATCAGGTCCACCTCACCCCCAGCTGACAAGCTATTAATGACGTGGATATTGGTATTCGGATGCTCTTCTAGATAAATCTTCTTGGCCACCTCAGCACTATTATAGCTACCTGAAAGGGTTCCAGTGATGGTCACAACGACGATATTTTCAGCTCCTTCAAAGGACTTCATATAATCATCTGGACTTGGACAGGCAGACTTAGAAGCTGTCGTAGTCGCATACATCTCTTCCATCATCTGATCGATATTGAGTTGGGCGTCATCTGTATAGATGGTCTCTCCCACTTGGATGGTCAATGGGACACTGACAAACTCCGTATCCGGTGCCAGATTGTCCAAAGAGCGGTAGTCACAGCCTGAATCCGCAATAATTTTCCATTTCATCAGTTCATACCTCATAATTGTATAAAAATGTACATTGACAAGTAGTATGTCTTCTTTTACAATTATATCATGAAGTACAATGCTATCCAAGCAGATATCATCAGGTGAGACAGATAGAAAGTAAATGTTATGGCAGAAAGAAAAATATCCGAGAAATCCTTGGAAAATCTCAAACGATTTAACCGAGAAAACAATGCGATTACACGAGAATCCATCGAAATCTCTCTCCTGCAATTGTTGGAGAAAAAAGATCTGAAAAAGATCACCATCTCTGAGCTGGTTCAGCGTGCCGGTGTCTCTCGCGCAGCCTTTTACCGTAATTATGACTCCAAAGAAGAGATTCTAGAGTCCATCTTTCAATCTAGTATCGCAAAGATTACCAAGTCTTTAGATGGCTACAATCTCAAGACAGACCTCTACCAAGTCTGGGTCTACCTCTTTAAGGAAGTCAAGAAAGAAGCCAAGATCATTAGCCTGGCTATTGATTACAATTTCGAGCGGCTCTTGACCAAGGCAGTCTATGATTTTCTAGAAAAACGAAATGGCAGCTCCTCGAATGGCGCTGGCAGCTACCTCAATTCCTTCTGGAGCTCAGCCATTGTCTCTGTCATCTCCAAATGGATCAAGGATGGCATGAAGATTCCCGCTGAGAAGATCGCTACGTTAGGCCTACCCCTCTTTCCACAAAAGAAAAAGTAAACACCACCGAGAGGTGGTTTTAAAGTAAACTGCACATCTCCATAACTAGTTCAAATGAATAGATAAAACTGAGCACAGATTGTACAAAGGACAAGAACGATGATCGAAGAACGAATTTTTGCTGCTAAGCAGTATGTGAAAACCTTATTTGCTGATCGAGCGGATGGCCATGATGTGGATCATACTCTCCGCGTCTTTACCAATGCTATGAGAATCGCACAAGCAGAAGGTCCATGTGATCTGGAGATAGTGGGCTTGTCAGCTCTTCTTCACGATGCTGATGATGATAAATTGTTTCAAACTGAGAATAATGCGAATGCTCGCATGTTTCTAGAAGAAATCGGTATTCCTAAAGACCAAATCGACCAGATTTGTCGGGTTATCAATGCTGTTTCTTTCAGCAAAAATCGCGGGAAACATCCAGAAACCTTAGAAGGCAAGATTGTCCAGGATGCAGACCGCCTGGATGCGATAGGAGCTGTAGGAATTGCGCGAACATTTTCCTATGGTGGCCACAAAGGGAGGTCCCTCACTGATACCGTCCAACATTTCCACGACAAGTTGCTTCTCTTAAAAGATGAAATGAACACGGAGACTGCTAAGCAAATAGCAGAAAGTCGCCATCAATTTTTAATCACCTTTCTAAAAGAACTAGAGAAGGAACTCTAACAAAAGAGGCTGGGACAAAAGTCCTAGCCTCTCAATTATTTTTGGATTGTTGAGCAAGACGCAGTGGTTGAGTGGGCTCTTCTACGCTGATTTCATCAGCTTTTGCAGCCCTACTCAACTGTGCGAAGGTGGGACGACGAAATCGAATTCTAACGAATTACCGATTTCTGTACCACTCTCTTTCTTTATTCTTGGATCATGGCTAGGAGGTCCTCTCCTGTAGTGGTTGGAAGGATCCGAACTCGTTTGAGGGAATAGAGTCCATCAGCGGAGCTGGCTAGTCCATTTTTAGTGGTGAGGCCAAGTTTGTAGTCAGCTTTCTTAGCTTGGTCGATCGTGACCTGACTGTAGCGACCGGATGGGTAGACGATAACGCTAGTATTTTGATACAGCACCTTATCTAGCAGGCGTTTAGAAGCGACTAGCTCATTCTTTTGGGTTTCAAGACTGGAATTGGCTAGGTCTGGATGATTGACTGTATGACTTTCAAAGGTCAAGCCAGCATTTTTCATCTCTTTGATTTGGTCAAAGGTCAGGACATTTTCTTTTTTCTTTTGGGTAAAGTCCGTGATGATATTGTTGGTGGCGGTCATCTTATATTTTTTGAGAAGCGGATAGACGATGGTATAGAAATCCTCGACACCATCATCAAAGGTCAACCAGACATATTTCTTTCCTTTGGGTACTTCGTTCTTGACGAGGATGCGATAGGCTTCCCCAGGTGTCAGGGTGTAGTAACCCGCTTTTTTTAGGGCCTTTAGTTGGCTTTCAAAGGTTTCTGGATCGACGATCAAATTAGCATTGGCAGCTTCAGACTCGGCCATATTGTGCACGGAGTGGTACATGAGGATGGGCAGTTTGACCGGCTTTTTCACACGAGTCCACTCGATAGAGGAGCTACCTTCCTCGAGAGAACGCGTTACGGCAGTGCCACTGGTATTCCCGTCACTCGGCTGAGTGATCCGTTTGATCAGAAGAAAGCTACAAATAAAGATACAGACTAGGAGGAGGGCATTGATTCCAAGTAGGGCTTTGATTTTTTTAGGTACTCTTCGTTTACTCATAGTGTCACCGTTTTCATTATTTTCTTTATTGTACCACAAATTCTATGTTCTTTTCCAGAACTTGCTACAGGCAGATCCTGTCATGAAAATTCAGAATTTTTAAGGCAATTGGCTGTCAAACGCTCAAGTTTTTGTTATAATGGAGCTACTATAGAAAATTCAAGGAGTCAATAGGATGTCTGTTAAGATTGCCTTACTAGGATTTGGTACTGTTGCAAGTGGCGTACCATTTTTATTAAAAGAAAACCATGAAAAAATCACCCAGGCAGCTCAAGATGAAATCGAGATCGCTAAGGTCTTGGTTCGTGATGATGCGGAAAAGGAAAAATTGCAAGCTGCTGGTCACAACTACAACTTTGTGACCAATGTTGATGAGATCATTGAAGACAAGGACATTGCCATCGTGGTCGAATTGATGGGTCGTATCGAGCCAGCTAAGACCTTTATCACCCGTGCGCTGGAAGCAGGCAAGCATGTAGTTTCTGCTAACAAAGACCTTCTTGCCGTTCATGGAAGCGAGTTGCTAGAGATTGCTCAAAAACACAAAGTGGCACTTTATTACGAAGCTGCCGTAGCTGGTGGGATCCCAATCCTTCGGACCTTGGTCAATTCCCTTGCTTCTGACAAGGTGACCAAAGTGCTCGGTGTGGTCAATGGAACCTCTAACTTCATGATGACTAAAATGGTCGAAGAAGGCTGGACTTATGAGGATGCTTTAGCAGAAGCGCAACGTCTTGGTTACGCTGAAAGTGATCCAACCAATGACGTCGAAGGGATCGATGCTGCCTACAAGATGGTAATCTTGAGCCAATTTGCCTTTGGGATGAACATCCAATTTGACCAAGTAGGTCACAAAGGAATCAGCCAGATCACTCCTCAGGATGTATCGGTTGCTCAAAGCCTTGGATATGTTATCAAGCTGGTCGGATCTATCGTTGAAACAGAATCAGGGATCGCAGCAGAAGTAACACCAACCTTCCTTCCAAAACAACATCCACTTGCTGGCGTGAACGACGTTATGAATGCGGTCTATGTGGAATCCATCGGTATTGGTGAGTCTATGTACTACGGACCAGGTGCTGGTCAAAAACCAACTGCGACAAGTGTCGTAGCCGACCTCGTTCGCATTGTCCGTCGACTAAAAGAAGGAACAATCGGTAAAGCCTTCAATGAATACAGCCGCCCTCTTAAATTGGCTAAGCCAGAAGACGTGAAGAACAATTATTACTTCTCAATCAAGGCACCAGATGCGACTGGTCAAATCTTGCGTCTTTCGGAAATCTTTAATGCAGAAGGAGCTTCCTTCAAGCAAATCCTTCAAGAGGACTCAGATGGTCAATTTGCAAGTGTCGTCATCATTACCCACCAAGTCAACCAAACACAATTCAAGAACTTGGTTGAAAAATTGGATTCAGAGGCGAATTTCGAACTCTTGAATACCTTTAAAGTCTTGGGAGAATAAGCATGAAAATTATTGTTCCAGCAACAAGTGCCAATGTAGGGCCAGGATTTGATTCGGTTGGGATTGCCGTGACTCGCTATTTGACCATTGAAGTCCTTGAACCAGCTGATGCTTGGTTCATTGAGCATGATCTAGGAGCAGGGATTCCGACAGATGAGAAAAACCTCTTGCTCTCAACATCTCTTTCTATCTCAACTGATATGCAGCCTCATCGGATCAAGATGACTAGTGAAGTGCCCTTGGCGCGTGGTCTTGGTTCTTCTAGCTCGGTCATTGTCGCAGGGATTGAATTGGCCAACCAATTAGCTAACCTCCAGCTATCAGACGCTGAGAAATTACGCATCGCGACCGAGATCGAAGGTCATCCGGATAATGTAGCTCCGGCTATCTTTGGGAATATGGTCATCGCGAGCTACATCGGTGAAGATGTCCAATATGTCACGGCTGACTTTCCAAGCTGTGACCTTGTGGCCTTTGTACCGAGCTACCAATTGAAGACCAGTGATAGTCGGAATGTCCTACCGAAAGAATGGTCTTATAAGGAAGCAGTTGCAGCTAGTAGCGTAGCCAATGTCGCTATCGCAGCTCTCCTCAAGGGAGATTTGCTGACGGCTGGTCGCTCCATCGAGTCAGATCATTTCCACGAGCGCTACCGTCAATCTCTTGTCAAAGAGTTCCCTCAGGTCAAAGAAGTAGCACACGCGCATGGGGCTTACGCCACCTATCTGTCGGGAGCAGGCCCAACGATCATGAACCTCTTAGCGCCAGAGCATACAGCAGCCTTTGTCGCAGCTCTCGAAAAACTCGGGCTAGATGGTCAGATTTTCCAACTTAAAATTGACACATTTGGCGTTCGTGTTGAGAAATAAACCTCAATGTAACACAAATGAAAGAAGGATGTATACAAATGTATATGTCCTTTTTGCTTCTCCTATGGTAGAATGGGAATTGTATGGGGAAAAGCTCAAGCTTTCCCGAAAGTTTAGGGGGAAACATGAAACCAGAATATTTATATAGTATTGCTACCGATCTTGGGCTGCAATTTGATGGCGAAGCCTGTGTGATGTATGGAGAGCGTGAAGGCTTCTTGTTAGTCATTGAAGGCGCTCAAACCAAGAATGTATTTACCATTTCACTCAGTGTGAAACAAGGTTCCGAAGGAGACTTGATCGAAGATAGTGAAATTCTTTGGAATGAATTAAAAGAACAATCAAAAGCCTTTAATGCTATCTCTTCTGATGGTTATTTGACCTCGATCGTCGTCAAAGGTGGAATGACCAAAGGCAAGGCTGTCGAAACCTTATGGACAGCTATCCAAGATATTGTTGATTTCTTGCTCAACCACCAATTTGTGCAAGTGAATGCGCAAACGGGTGAGGAAGGACCAATTGGTCTGTATCAAATTGGAGATGCGATCTTCTTAATCGACGATGCAACCTTTAGAGCTTACCAAGCCGAAGTGCAAGATACAGTTGAGGCTTATGAAGCGCGGGAAGAAAACTTCCTTTTAGGGATTGTAGGGGCTGTGATCGGTGTAATCATCGGTGGAGCAGTTGCCCTCTTGGTAGCGCGTCTTGGCTATGTATCTGTTTTAGCAGGGGCTGCCCTCGGTTATTGTACTATCAAAGGTTATGAGATCCTTGGTAAGAAATTGACTAAAAAAGGTGTGGTAGTTTCAGCTATATTGATGGTCTTGACGGTCTTTTTGGTCAACCAATTAGATTATACGTTGGCGCTCATGAGTGAACTGGATTTGCCATTTGGTATGTCCTGGACGCTTCTCAATGAAGCGACATTCTCAGGGGACGTCCCAGATAAATTTTACTTGAATCTAGGACTCTTAGCTGTCTTCACTCTTGGTGGTGCTTGGATTTCGGTCAAATCAGCTCTGGATGGACAGAAGAATCGTACTATCGCTCGTAAAATTGCATAGTGAATGATAAAAGGAAGGCCTGAATATTATAGGTCTTCTTTTGTTTTTTAGGGTCGAAAAATAGTCAAAAATTTGGTATAATAGTTTGTATTTTTATAGAGAGAGAACAGACAGAAAGATGAATGAAAAAATGAATCAAATTCTTGAAGGGATTGATATCCGTTTTCAAGAACCTTTAAAATATTATACCTTCACAAAGGTAGGTGGGAATGCTGAATTTTTAGCCTTTCCTCGCAATCAATACGAATTAAAACGCATCGTCCAATTTGCCAACCAAGAGCAAATCCCATGGATGGTCCTGGGCAATGCGTCCAATATCATTGTCCGTGATGGGGGCATTCCGGGATTTGTCATTATGTTTGATCGCTTGCGTGACATCAGTGTGGACGGCTATGTGATCGAAGCAGAGGCAGGAGCTAAACTCATCGACACCACTCATGTGGCCTTGCACCATAGTTTGAAAGGCTTCGAGTTTGCTAGTGGCATTCCAGGCAGTGTCGGTGGTGCTGTCTTTATGAATGCGGGAGCCTATGGGGGAGAGATCGCGCATGTCCTTGTATCCTGTAAGGTCTTGACCAAAGACGGAGAGATCGAAACTCTGTCAGCGAGTGAACTAGCTTTTGGCTACCGTCATTCTAAGATTCAAGAGACAGGCGCTGTTGTCATCTCTGCCAAATTTGCTTTGTCACCAGGCAATCACGAGGCGATCAAGCAGGAGATGGATCGGTTGACCCATCTTCGTCAGTTGAAACAACCCCTTGAATACCCTTCTTGTGGATCTGTCTTTAAGCGTCCTGTCGGTCATTTTGCAGGTCAATTGATCAGTGAAGCAGGTCTAAAAGGCTATCGAATCGGTGGTGTGGAAGTTTCTGAAAAGCATGCCGGCTTTATGGTCAATGTCGATAATGGAACAGCTAAGGACTACGAAGATTTGATCGCCCATGTCATTGAGGCAGTAGAAGCTCATTCAGGCGTCCGTTTAGAACCAGAAGTTCGTATTATCGGCCAAGCCTAAGAGCTTAAGTATTGAAGAACAATTGATAGTGAACCATCGATAGCATCAGTCGGAGAGGGGGTGAGTGCCTATCGATACCGTAAATAGGTGGGGCAGTCTAGTAAGTCCCCGAGAGGTATTGGTGGTCTGACAGGTCTTCCTGTCAGCCGCTGCATTTTCGTTTGAAAAGCAGTTTGGTAATTGCAGTAAAGAAGGAATTTATGTGAATTGAAAAAACCAATTATTGAGTTTAAAAATGTTTCAAAGGTCTTTGAAGATAGCGGAACCGTTGTCCTAAAGGATATCAATTTTGAATTGGAAGAAGGGAAGTTCTATACCCTGCTCGGTGCATCTGGATCTGGAAAATCGACCATCCTTAATATCATTGCCGGTCTTTTGGATGCGACGACTGGAGATGTCTATCTTGACGGGGAACGGATCAATGATGTCCCTACCAACAAACGGGATGTCCACACCGTCTTTCAGTCCTATGCCCTGTTTCCACATATGACGGTCTTTGAAAATGTGGCTTTTCCCCTTCGTTTGAAAAAGGTGGACAAGGCTGAGATCGAACGTCGGGTTTCAGAAGTCTTGAAAATGGTCCAGTTAGCTGGATTTGAAAAACGTTCGATCCAAAAATTATCCGGTGGTCAACGCCAGCGGGTAGCTATTGCCCGGGCTATTATCAATGAACCACGAGTGGTCCTTTTAGATGAGCCCTTGTCTGCACTTGACTTGAAACTGCGGACAGACATGCAGTATGAGTTGCGGGAATTGCAACAACGCTTGGGGATTACCTTTGTCTTTGTTACCCATGACCAAGAAGAAGCTCTTGCCATGAGTGACTGGATCTTTGTCATGAATGAAGGAGAAATCGTCCAATCTGGTACACCGGTTGATATCTATGATGAACCGATTAACCACTTTGTAGCCACCTTTATCGGGGAGTCTAACATTCTAGATGGTCGCATGATCGAGGACTACTTGGTTGAGTTCAATGGCAAACGCTTTGAAGCGGTCGATGGGGGGATGCGTCCAAATGAACCAGTTGAAGTCGTCATTCGTCCTGAAGACTTGCAAATCACTCTTCCTGAAGAAGGCAAGCTCCAAGTGAAAGTGGACACCCAGCTCTTCCGTGGTGTTCATTACGAGATCATCGCCTATGATGATTTGGGAAATGAGTGGATGATTCACTCCACTCGTAAGGCTATCGTGGGAGAAGTTATCGGGCTAGACTTTGAACCAGAAGATATCCACGTTATGCGTCTCAACGAAACCGAAGAAGAATTCGATGCACGGATCGAAGAGTACGTTGAAGTGGAAGAGCAAGAAGCTGGTTTGATTAATGCCATTGAGGAGGAAAGAGATGAAGAAAACAACCTCTAATCTATTTATCCTCCCCTATTTCTTGTGGATTTTTCTCTTTGTCTTGGCTCCTGTAGTCATGATCATCTTTCAATCCTTTTTTAACGTTGAAGGGCAGTTTTCACTTGAAAACTACAAAGAGTTCTTTACTTCGCAAAATCTGACCTATTTAAAGATGAGCTTTAATTCGGTCCTTTATGCCGGAATCGTCACCCTGGTGACGCTCTTGATCTCCTACCCGACTGCTTACTTTTTGACGCTGCTCAAACACCGGCAGTTGTGGTTGATGTTGATCGTCTTGCCAACCTGGGTCAATCTCTTGCTCAAGGCCTATGCCTTTATCGGAATCTTTGGTCAAAACGGCTCCATCAATAGCTTTTTAAGCTTTCTCGGAGTCGCTCCCCAGCAGATCCTCTTTACCGATTTCTCCTTTATCTTTGTAGCCAGCTACATCGAGTTGCCTTTTATGATTTTGCCGATCTTTAATGTCTTAGATGACTTAGATCCAAACTTGATCAATGCCAGCTATGATTTGGGAGCCAATCGTTGGGATACCTTCCGTCATGTGGTCTTCCCCTTGTCCATGAATGGAGTCCGCTCAGGTGTACAATCTGTCTTTATTCCTAGTCTGAGCCTCTTCATGTTGACACGGATGATCGGTGGAAACCGGGTCATTACTTTGGGGACTGCGATTGAACAGCACTTCCTGACTACACAAAACTGGGGAATGGGTTCCACCATCGGAGTTGTTCTGATCCTTGCTATGCTCCTTACCATGTGGGCAACGAGAGAAAGGAGAGAACGATGAAAAAAGTATCCCATTTCTATCTAGGCTTCGTCTTTCTGATCCTCTATCTTCCCATCTTCTATTTGATCTTTTATGCCTTCAATAAAGGGGGAGATATGAATGCCTTCACGGGCTTCACGCTTGAGCATTTCAATGAATTGTTCGCAGATAGTCGCCTGATGCTGATCTTATCAGAGACCTTCCTCTTGGCCTTCTTGTCAGCCTTGATTGCGACAGTGATTGGAACCTTTGGAGCCATTTATATTTACCAATCCAAGAAAAAGTTAGAAGGACCATTGCTCTCCATCAACAACATTCTCATGGTAGCACCAGACGTTATGATTGGGGCCAGCTTCTTGATTCTCTTTACGACGGTGAAGTACCAGCTAGGTTTCCTATCTGTTCTGGCTAGCCACGTGGCCTTCTCGATTCCCATTGTGGTCTTGATGGTCTTGCCACGACTCAAGGAAATGAACCGGGATATGGTCAATGCGGCCTATGACTTGGGAGCTACTCAAGTGCAAATGCTCAAAGAGATCATGTTGCCGTATCTGACACCAGCCATCATTGCGGGCTACTTTATGGCCTTTACCTATTCTCTTGATGACTTCGCCGTGACCTTCTTTGTAACCGGAAATGGCTTTACAACCTTGTCTGTAGAGATCTACTCACGTGCGCGTCAAGGGATTTCCCTCAGTATCAATGCCTTGTCCGCCCTTGTCTTTCTCTTTAGTGTGCTCTTGGTCATCGGTTATTACTTTATCACCCGTGAAAAGGAGGAAGCAGCATGAAAAAACTTTATTCATTCCTAACTGGGATTGTCCTTGTCATTCTGGTCCTCTGGGGAATTAGCCACCAGATCGAAGCGAGCATGAATACCAAGAATAGTGACAAGCTGGTCATCTACAACTGGGGAGATTATATCGATCCGGAATTGCTCAAGGAATTTACAAAAGAGACAGGGATTCAGGTGCAATATGATACCTTTGATTCCAACGAAGCCATGTACACCAAGATCAAGCAAGGTGGAACCACTTACGATATTGCGATTCCTAGTGAATACATGATTGCCAAGATGATGGATGAGCATCTGGTTGAAAAGTTGGACCAATCCAAGATCAAAGGGATGGAAAATATCGATCCAAAACTCTTGAACCAATCGTTTGATCCGGGCAACCAATATTCAGTCCCTTACTTCTGGGGTACCTTGGGGATTATCTACAATACCAAGATGGTCAAAAATGCTCCTGAACATTGGTCAGATCTCTGGCGTGAAGAGTACAGAAATGACATCATGATGTACGATGGTGCGCGTGAGGTCATGGGAATTGGTCTCAATACCTTGGGCTATAGCCTCAATGAAAAGGATCCAAAGAAATTGCAAGAGGCAGTAGATAAACTCTACACCTTGACGCCAAACATCAAAGCTTTGGTTGCTGATGAGATGAAAGGCTATATGATCCAAAACAATGCGGCTATTGGGGTTACCTTCTCAGGAGAAGCCAGCCAAATGCTCGAAGCCAATAAGGATCTTCGCTATGTCGTCCCAACTGAAGCCAGCAACCTTTGGTTTGATAACATTGTCATTCCAAAAACCGTGAAAAATAAAGAAGCAGCATATGCCTTTATTAACTTCATGCTTCGTCCTAAAAATGCTTTGAAAAATGCTCTTTATGTCGGCTACTCAACGCCAAATAAAAAAGCCAAAGCCATGTTGCCAAAAGAAATCCAAGATGACCAATCCTTCTATCCAAGCGATGAAACGCTGGACCATTTGGAAGTCTATCAACAATTAGGCAAGAAATTGCTTGGAGTCTATAACGATCTTTACCTTCAGGTCAAGATGTATCGAAAATAACACAAAAGGAACCTCAGGGTTCCTTTTTGATTGCTGCATATAGTCTCTAACTAGTGAGTTAGATTGAGATTCAAATGAAAGATGCTATAATAGTAAGGAAAGTGACTGGCCCATTCAGTCATGAAAGGAAGGATTGGAGAAGAAAAAATGAAAAGACGACTGGAACTTTTTTTGATTATTCTGTTACCGATCCTAGGACTGGTTTTTCTAGGAGGAAAAATCATGAATCTGACCAAAAGACCCGAACAGAAGGTAACGGCTTCATCCTCAAAGAAAGTCGTACAAAAATCAGAAGAAGAAATAAAAAAAGAGCAAATCGCATTTCTCAAGGAACACGAGCAAGAAATCGTTGATTATGTGAGGGCTCAAAATTCAAAAATTGAGTCAGTTCAGATTGATTGGACTGATGTGAGATGGAGTGATGGAGGTTTCTTGTTTCCTGATTATTCTATTGAAGTTTATGGAACAGTGAATCATATTGAAGATTCAGGATGGAGTGCCTCTATGCCGATTAATGATGATGATTCAATCGATTTGAAAAAAATTTCCATATTTAACCATATAACCATCGGTGAAGAAATATTGGAGTAGTAGTTCTTTTGATCTATGTTGAAATTTAAGGATAAATTATGAAGAAACATACTAAAATTATTTTGCTAACAGTAACATCGATAATTGCTTTATTTAGTATCGAAGGATGCACTATAAAATCAAAAGAGCAAACGAAACAAGCGCAAACTGTCACCTCTTCAACTACAAAAGAGGACAAAGAAACCATTAAACAAAAACAGCTAGCCTATTTGAAAGAACATGAAAAAGAAATTGTTGATTTTGTGAAAGCTCAAAGTCCGAAAATCGAATCCGTCCAGATTGATTGGAATAGTATGGTAATTGAAGAGTCTGGGAATGGAACGCCTCAGGGTGGTGGATACAATTTATCTATTTCTGGTAAAATTAATCAATTAAAAAACACAAAATTCTCCGTTGATTTTTACTTAGAAGATCAAAATAGCATACCAACTATCAAAAAAATGGGCATGCTTAATGATATCTATATCGAGGAAAATGGTGGCTGGAAAATTTTTTCCTAAGTAAATAGAAGTATTAGTGTTAGGAGGAAAATGAAAAATAAAATGAAATGTACACTTAAGTTATTAGCTTTAATGCTTATTTTCACAAGTATTGGAGGTTGTACTGTAAAGCAAAAAGCGCATAAGAAACAAGCACAAACTGTCACCACTTCCTCCTCCAAAGAAGATATAGAAGTGATCAAACAAAAACGGCTCGCTTATCTCAAAGAGCACGAGCAAGAAATAGTCAATTTTGTGAAATCGAAGAGTTCAAAGATTGAATCTGTTCAAATTTATTGGGACGAAACGCAATGGATTGAGGGTGGAAATGGGACACCACAAGGTGGAGATGAGGTCATAGAAATTTTTGGTACAGTCAATCAGCTAGAAGATTCAGGATGGAGGGTGGATGTTGTATTTGATTCTGATCAAAAGATGACTTTCAGTATGGGCTATAATATTAGTATTAAGGGTGATTATATTGAGTAAGAACTGGAAGATTCAAAGCCTGTAAGGAGGATTTATGAAGAGACAAATGGAACTACTTTTGATCATTTTGTTACCGATCCTAGGACTGGTTTTTCTTGGAGGAAAAATCATGACCCTGACCAAAAGCCCCGAACAGAAGATAACGACCTCATCTTCAAAGAAAGTCGTACAAAAACCAGATGAAGACATAAAAAAAGAACAACTGGACTATCTAAAAGAACACGAACAGAAGGTTATTGATTTAGTCAAAGCACAAAATTCAAAAGTTGAATCCGTTCAGATTGATTGGGATCAGACGCAGTGGGGTGATGGTGGACTGACAACTCCTGAATATTACATGAGTGTTTATGGAGGTATAAATCATATTGAAGAATCGAGTTGGGGAGTAGATATCCCAATTAATGAGGACAATACATTAAATTTAGATGAGATGTATATAGGATCCGACATTAGAATTGGGGGGAGATTATTTGACTAATTGGAATTTAAAAAGTTTTGATAATCTATATGCTTCATTAGCAGAATCAGCTTACAGATATAGACCCAAAAAGTTTCCATATGAATGATTGGATCAATTCCAGGAAGAGCGTTCAAAGCTCAAATGGGAGTATGACAACGAGATAGATGCTTTCTATAAAAATCAGAAAAAGCTGGAATCGAAAGATAAAAAAAATCAGTAAGGTTGTCCTTACTGATTTTTTAGTTGGTTCCAGATGATGCTGTATCTGCGCCACTGTCTGTTGCTGTGGAGCCTTGGTCTTGTGCGGCAGACGAGCTAGATTCAGTAGCAGATGAGCTATCGGTTTCTTTTTGTGAACTTGTTTCTGTATTGCTTGAATTGGTTTGTGTATTGGTGTTAGCATCTGTATTAGTAGCGCTTGAGTCAGATCCCTTATCGTGGACCACGACGACGCTGGTGCTACTAGATGGTTTGTCTTCTGTTTTTTGATTGTCTTTATTGAGCAGACTCATGATGGTAAAGGAAGTGACGATAATCCCTAGGAGACTGGCAATCGTAGCTACAACCGTTTGAAATACGGACAAACCTTGTTTGACTTTCTCACCGCGAGATGGTCTTGTATCAACTTTTTCCTCAGGTTTTTGGTTTTTGTTACTTCTTGAATATTGTGACATGTTCATTCTCTTTCTATCAAAAATTGTTTTTTAACACTTTCCTATTATAAGTCATTTTCTGAAAAATGTCTAAAAAGAACTGAATTTTATAGAGTGATTTTGCCGCATCTCTCTTTATCAAATCCTTGTCCCAAGCGGTTAGAAATGATAAAATAGAAGTTACGTAAAAAGAAAGTGATGGATGCGTAGGACATGATCTATTTTGACAATTCAGCAACGACTAAACCCTATCCAGAAGCCCTTGCGACTTATACAGAAGTAGCGACTCGGATCTGGGGCAACCCTTCTAGTTTGCACAATCTAGGTAGTCAAGCTACTCGTATTTTGGAAGCTTCTCGGAAACAAATTGCGGAGCTAATTGGCAAGAAAGCTGAGGAAATTTACTTCACGTCTGGTGGGACAGAAGGGGACAACTGGATCCTAAAGGGTGTCGCCTTTGAGAAAGCTCCTTATGGCAAGCATATCATTGTCTCTGACATCGAGCATCCCGCTATCAAGGAGTCAGCTGCTTGGCTAAAGACGCAGGGATTCGAAGTGGATTACGCTCCAGTGGATGCGCGTGGCTTTGTCAAGGTGGATGCCTTGGCTAGTCTTCTCCGTCCGGATACGACCTTGGTCTCTGTCATGGCCGTCAACAATGAGATTGGTTCCATCCAGCCCATCCATGAAATCGCAGCTCTCCTGGAAGATCGTCCAACGATTAGTTTCCATGTCGATGCTGTGCAATCCTTGGCAAAGGTAGCAACAGAAGTTTATCTACCAGAGCGCGTGGACTTTGCGACCTTCTCTAGTCACAAATTCCATGGACTTCGCGGAGTCGGATTTGTCTACATTAAAGAAGGCAAAAAGATCACCCCTCTCTTAACCGGAGGTGGTCAAGAAAAAGAAATGCGCTCGACAACTGAGAACGTGGCAGGAATCGCAGCAACAGCAAAAGCCCTACGCTTAGCCATGGAAAACCAAGAAGCTTTTGCCAGCAAAACCCAGCAGATGAAAGAAGTCATCCGCAAAGAATTGGCCAACTATCCAGATGTCACTATCTTTTCTGGTGAGGATCACTTTGCGCCTCACATCTTGACTTTCGGGATCAAGGGAGTTCGTGGAGAAGTAGTGGTCCATGCCTTTGAAGAGTTTGATATTTACATCTCGACCACTAGTGCCTGTTCGTCCAAAGCAGGTAAGCCAGCTGGAACCTTGATTGCCATGGGAGTGGACAAGAGTATCGCACAGACTGCTGTTCGCTTGAGTCTTGACCTTGAGAATGACATGAGCCAAGTCGAGCAATTCTTGACCAAGTTCAAACTGATTTACGAGCAAACACGAAAAGTACGTTAATTTTAGAAGGAAATCAACATGACCTTAACCTATTCAGAAATTATGATTCGCTATGGAGAGCTTTCTACTAAAGGAAAGAACCGCATGCGTTTCATCAATAAACTTCGCAATAATATCCAAGATGTTTTATCTATCTATCCAGCTGTCAAAGTGACAGCAGACCGTGATCGAGCGCATGCTTATCTACATGGGACGGATTATGAACCAGTAGCAGAATCCCTCAAACAGGTTTTTGGAATCCAAAATTTTTCACCCGTTTACAAGATTGAAAAATCTGTTCCGGCCTTAAAAGCGGCAGTGCAAGAGATCATGAAGGAGATTTACAAGGAAGGCTTGACCTTTAAAATCTCAAGTAAACGCAGTGACCATACCTTTGAACTCGATAGTCGCGAGCTTAATCAAACCTTGGGAGGTGCGGTCTTTGAAGCGATCCCAACGATTCAAGCTCAGATGAAAAAACCAGATATCAACTTGCAAGTTGAAATTCGAGAAGAAGCAGCCTATATCTCTTATGAAACCATTAAAGGAGCAGGAGGCCTTCCTGTTGGTACGTCTGGCAAGGGCATGCTCATGCTTTCTGGTGGGATCGACTCTCCAGTAGCTGGTTACCTAGCCTTGAAGCGTGGAGTAGATATCGAGGCCGTCCATTTTGCTAGCCCACCTTATACCAGCCCAGGAGCTCTTAAAAAAGCCCATGATTTAACACGGAAGTTGACCAAGTTTGGGGGCAATATCCAATTTATCGAGGTGCCATTCACAGAGATCCAAGAGGAAATCAAGGCAAAAGCGCCAGAAGCTTACCTCATGACTTTGACCCGTCGCTTTATGATGCGTATTACAGACCGTATTCGCGAGGTTCGCGGTGGTTTGGTCATTATTAATGGTGAAAGCTTGGGACAAGTGGCTAGCCAAACCTTAGAGAGTATGCAGGCCATCAATGCCGTGACCAATACGCCGGTTATCCGTCCGGTGGTGACCATGGACAAGTTGGAAATCATCGATATTGCCCAAGAGATTGATACCTTTGAAATCTCTATCCAGCCATTCGAAGATTGTTGTACCATCTTTGCACCGGATCGTCCAAAGACGAATCCGAAACTCAAAAATGCGGAGCAATATGAGCAACGCATGGATGTGGAAGCTTTGGTGGAGCGTGCGGTAGCAGGCATCATCGTAACAGAGATCACACCAAAAGCAGAAAAAGATGAGGTCGATGACCTGATCGAGGATTTGCTATAGGAGAGACTGGGAGTATCCAGCCTCTTTTTCTAACCAACTTAAAGGAGACAAGATGAAAAAAATTATCGTTTTAATGACAAGTTTGCTTCTGTTGACAGGCTGCGTCAAAGTATCATTTACTGGTCCGAAAAAAGAAGAAAAGACCAGCCAGTCAACCAGCAGTAAAAAAGAACCGCTCACATTTGTCAGAGCCGACCAGTACAAAGACCAGGACAACGAAGTCCTGGAAGCGTCTGAGAAATTTATCAAGGAACATCCAACGCTTGGAGAACCTGGAAAATTATTTGTCTTTTTCCCAGGCTATACCTTTGGAAATGAGGAAAGCCGCTTCGCCTTGTTCTTTATTGTGAATCGTACCACCACAACCATCGATCGTGATGGATCCTTTGTCCTGAATTTGGAATATGATAGGGAGCCACTTTTCAAAGATGTCACAGTTGACTATGAAATCAATGAATCAGGTGTATTGAAACCGAATACGGCTGCAGCTATTCCTATCAAAATCACCAAGGAACAAGAAGAAAAAATGAAGAGCATGAACGATTCTTCAAAAGCAAAAATGAGTTTTAATGACTTTAAATTTAAAGATAAGTAGAAGAAGTCGGACCGACAAGCGATCTTAAAATAAAAGATACAAAATCATCCATTTTATAAAAGAAATTCGTTTTCAAAGCGAAAAAATACTTGTCTTTGTCTGATAGAAGTGATATACTAAGAGAGTTGACTATGCACATGCCTGTGCAACCGCTCGAACATCGTCGCTCATTTCCATGAGAGTAAGTGGTTCGTCCCACGATGCTAGGCGAGTCTTCACAAAAATACGGGGAAACCCAAAAATACATAGGAGGTGCATAATGAGCACATACGCAATCATTAAAACTGGCGGAAAACAAGTTAAAGTTGAAGTTGGTCAAGCTATCTACGTTGAAAAATTGAACGTTGAAGCTGGTCAAGAAGTTACATTTAACGAAGTTGTTCTTGTTGGTGGTGAAAACACTGTTGTCGGAACTCCACTTGTTTCAGGAGCTACTGTTGTTGGAACTGTTGAAAAACAAGGAAAACAAAAGAAAGTTGTTACTTACAAGTACAAACCTAAAAAAGGTAGCCACCGTAAACAAGGTCACCGTCAACCTTACACTAAAGTTGTCATCAACGCTATCAACGCTTAATTTTTAGGAGAACACATGATACAAGCAGTCTTTGAACGAGCCGAAGATGGCGAGCTGAGGAGTGCAGAAATCACTGGGCACGCTGGAAGCGGTGAATACGGCTTTGATGTCGTGTGTGCATCGGTTTCGACTCTAGCCATTAACTTTGTCAACTCTGTTGAGAAATTTGCAGGCTACGAACCGGATCTAGAATTAAACGAAGAAGAAGGTGGCTTCCTGCGGGTGACGATCCCGACGGATATTCCACCACATCAAAGAGAAATGACCCAACTATTCTTTGAATCATTTTTCTTAGGGATGGCAAACTTATCGAAGAACTCATCGGAGTTCGTCCAAACAAGAGTTATCACAGAAAACTAACATGGAGGAAAACAATTATGTTGAAATTGAATCTTGCTAACTTGCAACTTTTCGCCCACAAAAAAGGTGGAGGTTCTACATCAAACGGACGTGATTCACAAGCAAAACGTCTTGGAGCTAAAGCAGCTGATGGACAAACTGTAACAGGTGGATCTATCCTTTACCGTCAACGCGGTACTCACATCTACCCAGGTGTGAACGTTGGACGTGGTGGAGACGATACTTTGTTCGCAAAAGTTGAAGGCGTAGTACGCTTCGAACGTAAAGGTCGCGATAAAAAACAAGTTTCTGTTTACCCAATCGCAAAATAAAAAGGTTCAGTGAACCTTTTTATCCCGAGCCTTGAAATATTAAGGTGAGGAAGCTAGAAATAGCATAAATCAAAGCTTTCCGGATTGACGGAAGGCTTTTTTCTTTTATTTATTTAAAAATATCGTGTTTACTCTTGTTAATATAATGTTTGAATTTGTGTTTTTTGAAAAATGTAGTATAATAGAGACAAATATAGTAGGAATGGAAGTAGTACCATGAAAGATAGCAGACATGTTGAAATTCTTCAGGAACTGGATCGAAAAAGTGTGGTATCGGTCAAAGAGCTCAAGGAACTTTTTGGGGTGACAGATATGACCATTCGTCGCGATCTGATTGATCTTGAAAAACAAGGTCTTTTAGTTCGTGTACATGGTGGGGCCCACAAAAAAGTCAAAGATAGCTTATTAGAAGCTTCTCACAGTGAAAAAAATCTGATCAATATTGATGAGAAACGAAGCATTGCCAAAAAATGTGCAGACTTGATCGAAAATGGGGATACCGTCTTTATTGGCTCTGGTACAACAACAGACTTTATCGGAGATTATTTGGAAGGGAAAGAAATTAGCATCGTCACCAACTCCCTGCCTATTTTTGAGAAGCTCAAGGATTTCCCGAATTATGACTTGATATTAGTTGGTGGTCGCTACCGGGTAAAGACACAAACCTTTGTCGGTCAATTTGCCAATAAACTCTTGAAAGAAATCAAGGTTTCTAAAGCCTTTATCGGGGTGAATGGAATCGATGGCCATAGTGTCTCCACAGCTAATGAAGAAGAAGGAAATGGCAATGCCATTATTCTG
Organism: Streptococcus caecimuris; assembly: GCF_943193075.1. NCBI lineage: Bacteria > Bacillati > Bacillota > Bacilli > Lactobacillales > Streptococcaceae > Streptococcus > Streptococcus caecimuris. The sequence goes on from NZ_CALPCT010000003.1 coordinate 66,453, forward strand.
AACAATGCGATAGAGAAATATGTGGTAGCTGATAACAGCAAGTTTGATAGTTATTCCTTCTACAGTTTCTATCGTGTGGAAGATCTAAATGCCATTATTACCGATGATAGTATTCCAAAGAAGATCAAAGACAAATACGGCTTGTATACGAAAATCATATAAAACAAAGTGGTCTCAAAAAAGAGACCACTTTTTACTGATTTAAGGATGTTGGAAAATGACGGATAGAAAGCGCTTTAGAGAGATATACAAACAAAATTAAACAAATTTAGACAAAAAATGATTGACAATCAATCAATATAGTGATATACTGAAGCTATAAATAAATAGTTAGATAAGGAGGTGGCAACAATGGGATTAAATCAACTCTTTAACAAAGATCTTGTATTTTGCCTACATGCCAAGGATCAAACAGATCTCTTTGAGCAGGTAGCAAGCTTATTGGAAGAGCGACAGATTGTGACACCAACCTATCGTTCCGCTTTGATTGAGCGTGAAAAGTCTTTCCCGACTGGATTAGACATGGAATTTCTTGGTAAGGACTTACCAAATGTGGCGATCCCGCACACAGACATTGTCCATAATCTCACTGAGAATGTGGTTGTGGTTCGTTTGGATCAACCCGTAACTTTCCATAATATGATTGCTCCAGATAAGGAAGTTCAAGTTTCACTTTTATTCTTCATTATCAATAATACGAGCTCAAGCCAAACCAATATTTTGGCCCAACTGATGGATTTCTTTACATCCAATGGAAATCTCGAAGCTCTATCAAAATTAGATAGTGAAGATAAGCTTTATCAATACATTACGGAAACTATTTCCTAAAACATTCGTAAATATTTATAATGGAGGACATCCAAATGATTAAAATTTTAGCTGCCTGTGGTGCAGGTGTTAACTCTAGCCACCAAATTAAGAATGCTTTGGAAGAAGAGTTGTCAAACCGTGGTTATGATGTGCGTTGTGACGCTGTCATGGTCAAAGACGTCAATGAAGATTTGATTTCTGGTTATGACATCTTTACTCCAATTGCTGCTACTGATTTGGGATTCGATCCTGGTATTCCAGTGGTAGAAGCAGGACCAATCTTGTTCCGTATTCCAGCGATGAGTGCGCCAGTCTTTGATAACATCGAAGCTGCCATTAAAGAACATGGATTAAGTTAATATTTTTTTAAACATGATTGTAAGCGTTATCCAATTATAAAATTGGGAACACTTTATGCTGTAAATTACAAAAAAATTCATAAATCGGGAGGATTTATTATGAATGGCATTATTGATTTTGCCAATAAATTTTTCAAACCCATCCTAGACATGGGTGCTCCGATCATCATGTTGATCGTCCTAACTCTATTGGCACTTTTGTTTGGAGTGAAATTCTCCAAAGCGCTTGAAGGTGGTATTAAACTTGCCATCGCCCTTACTGGTATCGGTGCTATCATCGGTATGTTGAATGGAGCTTTCTCAGCATCTCTTGCAAAATTCGTTGAGAATACTGGTATTCAATTGAATATCACAGACGTTGGTTGGGCGCCTCTTGCGACCATTACTTGGGGGTCTGCCTGGACACTTTACTTCTTGTTGATTATGTTGATCGTCAACGTTATCATGCTTGCGATCAAGAAAACGGATACGCTTGACGTCGATATCTTCGATATCTGGCACTTGTCTATCACTGGTCTTTTGATCAAATGGTATGCTGACAATAACGGTGTCAGCCAAGGAGTTTCACTTTTCGTTGCAACTCTTGCCGTTGTCCTTGTAGGGGTTATGAAAATCATCAACTCAGACTTGATGAAACCAACATTTGATGATTTGTTGAATGCACCAAGTTCATCACCTATGACATCTACTCACATGAACTACATGATGAACCCAATCATCATGGTCTTGGATAAAATCTTTGACAAATTCTTCCCAGGTCTTGATAAATACGACTTCGACGCTGCTAAATTGAACAAGAAGATCGGTTTCTGGGGATCTAAATTCTTTATCGGTTTCCTTCTTGGTATCGTCATCGGTATCATGGGTACTCCACATCCAGTTGCTGGTGTGCAAGATGCTGCCAAATGGGAATTGGTTATTAAAGGTTGGTTGAGCCTTGGTTTGACTGCCGGTGTCTGCTTGGAATTGTTCTCATTGATCGGTTCTTGGTTCATCGCAGCGGTAGAACCATTGTCACAAGGTATTACAAACGTTGCTACTAAACGTCTTCAAGGACGTAAATTCAACATCGGTTTGGACTGGCCATTTATCGCTGGTCGTGCTGAAATCTGGGCTTGTGCCAACGTACTTGCACCAATCATGTTGATCGAAGCAGTGCTTCTTTCTAAAGTCGGAAATGGTATCTTGCCACTTGCTGGTATCATCGCTATGGGTGTAACTCCAGCCTTGTTGGTTGTAACACGCGGTAAATTGATCCGTATGATCATCTTCGGAAGCCTTCTCTTGCCACTCTTCCTTCTTTCAGGTACATTGATTGCACCATTTGCAACTCAATTGGCTAAGAGTGTTGATGCCTTCCCTAAAGGGGTGGCTTCTACTCAATTGATCACTCACTCAACTCTTGAAGGACCAGTTGAAAAATTGCTCGGTTGGACAATCGGTAACGCAACAACTGGTGATATCAAAGCTATCCTTGGTGTAGTTGTCTTCTTGGCATTCTATATCGGAATCTTCGCTTGGTACAGAAAACAAATGATCAAACGTAACGAAGAATATGCTGCAAATGCAAAATAATCGTTGCATGTAGTTTGAAAACTGACACCATATCTTTTCTAGATATGGTGTTTTTATTTTTAAAAAATGTTCGAAAATAAACAATTTAATGTTGACTTTCGTTCGAAATAGGTGTAATATAATATCAAAAGTAAGAAAATGTTTCTTTGTGAAAAATTAACAACAGGAATATTTGCTGAAACAAACAAAAGGAGGACAGGACATGTCTATTGTAATTGGTGCAGATGCTGCAGGATTAAGAATAAAAGATCTCGTGAAAGAGTTTCTTGTAAAAGAAAACTTCGATGTTGTAGATGTAACCGCTGAAGGTCAAGATTTTGTAGATGTGACACTTGCAGTTGCGAGCGAAGTGAACAAAAACGATCAAAATCTTGGAATCGTGATTGATGCTTATGGAGCTGGTCCATTTATGGTTGCGACTAAAATCAAAGGAATGGTGGCAGCAGAAGTTTCAGATGAACGTTCTGCTTATATGACACGTGGACACAACAATTCTCGAATGATTACCATGGGAGCTGAAATTGTTGGAGATGAATTGGCGAAAAACATTGCCAAAGGCTTCGTCAATGGTAAATACGACGGCGGCCGTCACCAAATCCGTGTTGATATGTTGAATAAGATGTGCTAATGAGAGGAGAATTCAAATGAGAATTGCAATTGGTTGTGATCACATTGTGACAAATGAAAAAATGGCTGTTTCTGATTTTTTGAAATCAAAAGGATACGAAGTGCTCGACTTTGGGACTTATGACCATACACGTACCCACTATCCAATCTTTGGTAAGAAAGTCGGTGAAGCCGTAGCAAGTGGCCAAGCAGATCTTGGTGTTTGTATCTGTGGTACTGGTGTTGGGATTAACAATGCGGTTAACAAAGTACCTGGTATCCGTTCTGCCTTGGTACGCGATATGACAACTGCTCTCTATGCTAAAGAAGAATTGAACGCAAATGTCATCGGATTTGGTGGTAAAATTACTGGTGAATTGCTCATGTGCGATATCATTGAAGCATTCATCCACGCTGAATACAAACCAACTGAAGAAAATAAAAAATTGATCGCTAAGATCCAACATGTGGAAACCCATAATGCTCATCAAGCGGATGCTGATTTCTTTACAGAATTCCTTGAAAAATGGGACCGTGGTGAATACCACGACTAAGAGGTGACGTATGATATTAACGGTCACGATGAACCCTTCGATTGATATTTCTTATCCTTTGGATGTACTCCAGTTGGATACTGTCAATCGTGTGGCTGAGGTGAGTAAGACAGCTGGTGGGAAAGGTCTTAACGTTACTCGTGTACTTTCTGAGATAAAGGATCCAGTGGCAGCGACTGGCCTACTTGGTGGTCGAACGGGGCAATTCATTCTCGATCATTTAGGAGAAGGGATAGAGGAACGTTTCTTTGAAATTGCTGGAGATACACGTAATTGTATCGCCATCCTTCACGAAGGCAAGCAAACAGAAATCTTAGAAAAAGGTCCAACCATTTCTGAGAAAGAAGGGCAAGACTTTCTCGACCATTATCGTCACTTGGTTGAACAAGTAGAGGTTGTTGCCATCTCTGGAAGTCTTCCTGCTGGTTTACCAGTGGACTACTATGCTAGCCTTGTCAAGATTGCAAGCGAAGCAGGAAAACCAGTCGTACTCGATTGCTCGGGAGCTTCTTTAGAAGCTGCCATTCAAGCAGCTGTCAAGCCTACGGTCATTAAACCAAACAATGAAGAATTATCACAGTTGTTAGGAAAAGAAGTGAGTAAGAATGTGGAAGATTTAAAAGAAGTTCTTCAGGATTCTCTCTTTGATGGCATCGAATGGGTGATTGTCTCCCTTGGTGCAAATGGCGCTTTCGCTAAGCATGGGGATGTCTTCTATAAGGTAGATATTCCTAAGATTGATGTCGTCAATCCAGTTGGATCTGGTGATTCGACTGTTGCAGGGATTGCATCTGGTCTCTATCATCATGAGAGTGACGCAGACTTGCTCAAGAAAGCAAATGTTCTTGGAATGTTAAATGCACAAGAAGCACAAACAGGACATGTCAACATGGGGCACTATGATGCCTTGTATCAACAATTAATCGTAAAAGAGGTATAAAATGGTATTAACAGAACAAAAACGCAACTATTTGGAACGTCTTAGTACAAAAGACGGTGTCATTTCAGCTTTGGCCTTCGACCAACGTGGAGCTTTGAAACGCTTGATGGCCAAATATCAAGACACAGAACCAACAGTAGCACAAATGGAAGAATTGAAAGTCCTTGTAGCAGATGAATTGACAAAATATGCTTCATCTATGTTATTGGACCCAGAATATGGTCTACCTGCTACAAAAGCCTTGGACAAAGATGCAGGACTCTTGCTCGCATACGAAAAGACAGGCTACGATACGTCTAGCACCAAACGCTTGCCTGACTGCTTGAACCTTTGGTCAGCAAAACGCATCAAAGAACAAGGCGCAGATGCTGTGAAATTCTTGCTCTACTATGATGTAGACAGTGCAGATGAACTCAACCAAGAAAAACAAGCTTATATCGAACGCATCGGTTCTGAATGCGCTGCTGAAGATATTCCATTCTTCCTTGAAATCTTGGCTTATGATGAAGGAATTGCAGATGCAACCTCTGCTGAATATGCGAAAGTGAAACCTCGTAAGGTGATTGAGGCTATGAAAGTCTTCTCAGATCCTCGTTTCAATATCGATGTCTTGAAAGTGGAAGTTCCAGTTAATGTGAACTTCGTGGAAGGATTTGGAGAAGGAGAAGTAGTCTATAGTCGTGAAGAAGCAGCTGCTTTCTTCAAAGTACAAGAAGAAGCAACCAACCTTCCATACATCTACCTCAGTGCAGGTGTATCAGCTAAGCTCTTCCAAGAAACCTTGGAATTTGCTCATGCATCTGGTGCAAACTTCAACGGTGTTCTTTGTGGACGTGCGACATGGGCAGGTTCAGTAGAAGCTTACATCAAAGATGGAGAAGCAGCTGCTCGTGAATGGCTTCGTACAGAAGGTCGACAAAATATTGAAGAATTGAACGCAGTCTTGGCTAAAGTAGCAACACCTTGGACAGAACGCGTATAAGATTCAAATGAAGATTGCCTCCTAAAGCAACAGTTAGAGAGTGGGACAGAAATCGGTCATTCGTTAGAATTCGATTTCGTCGTCCCACCTCCGCACAGTTGAGTAGGGCTGTAAAAGCTGATGAAATCAGCGTAGTAGAGCCCACTCAACCACTGCGTCTTGCTCGACAATCCAAAGATGATTGAGAGGCTAGGACTTTTGTCCCAGCCTCTTCATTATTTCAAGGTCTTGTTTATTTTTTATAAAAAAATGTTTAAAAATTTTCGCTGTAAGGGTTTACAAAACAAAAAGCTTATGATAGAATAAGTTTATAAGTTGAATAGCAGTGAGCGTTACTAAGTTAGATTAGGCGTGACCACAAGTAGATGAACAATTAGTGTATGCTAGTTTTTTCAGTTGCTTCGTGGTCATTTTTATTTGCTTTTAACAAATTTTACAAAGGAGAGCCTCATGTATCGTATTATCCATCCAATGAACAATAATGTTGCTTTGGTTCAAAATGAACTACAACAAGAGTTGATTGTTATTGGGAGTGGGATTGCTTTTGGGAAAAAGAAGAATGATCTAGTAGCTGATGATAAGGTCGAAAAAGTATTTCGTTTAAATACGGATGAGTCAAGAGAAAACTTTATGGCCCTTCTAAAGGATGTTCCTCTTGATTTCATTACAACCACTTATGAAGTGATTGATACCTTGTCTAAGAAATATGCCTATCCTGTTCAAGAATATATCTATGTGACATTAACAGATCACATCTTTTGTTCTTACCAGGCAGTTCATCAGGGAAGATATAAACACAGTGACCTTCCTGATGCGTCTGCTATGCATCCGATTCCCTATAAAATCGCAAAAGAAGCGATTGAGATCTTTCGAAAGCGGCTCTTGGATCAATTTCCTGACGATGAAGTAAATCGCATCGCTTATCATTTCATTAATGCACAAGGGGAAATGATTCATGAGCAAGATCCAGATGTCCAGGACCGACAAGTTATTTTGAAAGCTGTAGAAGAAAAACTAGCCCAAAATGGCTTGAAACGGAAAGAAGAAAACAGTCATTTCTATGATCGCTTTATGATCCATCTCAATTATTTCCTAGATTCGCTAGATAAGGGAAGAGAAGATCCAGAAGGTTTGAGCGAGATGGAACAACTGATTCAGCTAAGTTATCCAAAGGCTTATGAGATTAGTCATCAAATCTACCAAACCATCGCTGAACAGACAGGAGCCAAGATATCTCCTAATGAAAAAGTCTATTTAGCCCTTCATATTCAACGTCTATTATAAAAATTTTCAAAAGGTATCATAAGGAGGAACCAACATGAATAAAGAAGAAGTCCAATTACTTGGGTTTGAAATTGTCGCTTATGCCGGTGACGCTCGATCAAAATTAGTGGAAGCCTTAAAAGCTGCTGAAAATGGTGATTTTGCTAAAGCAGAATCCTTAGTAGAAGAAGCAGGGTCTTGTATCGCTGAGGCTCACAAATCTCAAACGACCATGCTAGCGCATGAAGCAGCAGGAGAAGAAATCCCCTATAGCATTACCATGATGCATGGTCAAGACCATCTCATGACAACGATCCTATTAAAAGACGTGATTCACCATCTGATTGAACTATATAAAAGAGGAGCTAAATAATGAACAAACTCATTGAACTTATTGAAAAAGGGAAACCATTCTTTGAGAAGATTTCTCGAAACAAATATTTGCGAGCGATTCGGGATGGCTTTATTGCAGGAATGCCTGTAATCTTATTCTCATCTATCTTCATCCTAATTGCGTATGTACCAAACGCTTGGGGATTCCATTGGTCTAAAGATATTGAAACTTTCTTGATGACTCCATATAGCTATTCTATGGGCATCTTGGCCTTCTTCGTTGGTGGGACAACGGCTAAGGCTTTGACTGATTCAATGAACCGTGACCTCCCAGCAACCAACCAAATCAACTTCATTTCTACAATGTTGGCTTCTATGGTTGGCTTCTTGCTCATGGCTGCCGAACCTGCTAAAGAAGGTGGATTCTTAACAGCCTTCATGGGTACAAAAGGTCTGTTGACAGCCTTCATTGCAGCCTTTGTTACAGTTAATGTTTATAAGGTCTGTGTGAAAAATAATGTGACGATTCGCATGCCGGACGAGGTTCCACCAAATATTTCACAAGTATTTAAAGACTTGATTCCATTTACATTGTCAGTTGTACTCTTGTATGCACTTGAATTAGTTGTGAAAGCAAGCCTTCATGTAACGGTTGCTGAATCAATCGGTACCCTTCTTGCTCCTCTATTCTCAGCAGCTGATGGTTATGTCGGTATTACGATCATTTTCGGTGCCTTTGCATTCTTCTGGTTTATTGGTATCCATGGCCCATCTATCGTTGAGCCTGCGATTGCAGCGATTACTTACGCAAATGCCGAAGTCAACTTGAACCTTCTTCAACAAGGTATGCACGCTGATAAGATCCTTACATCTGGTACACAAATGTTTATCGTCACTATGGGTGGTACAGGGGCAACTCTTGTGGTTCCATTCATGTTTATGTGGCTATGTAAGTCAAAACGAAATCGTGCTATTGGACGCGCTTCAGTAGTTCCTACATTCTTTGGTGTAAACGAACCAATCTTGTTTGGTGCACCGCTTGTTTTGAACCCAATCTTCTTTATCCCATTCATCTTTGCACCAATTGCAAACGTATGGATCTTTAAGTTCTTTATTGAAACACTTGGCATGAACTCATTTACTGCCAACCTTCCATGGACTACACCAGGACCTCTTGGTATTGTTCTTGGTACAAACTTCCAGTTCTTATCATTCGCTCTTGCAGCATTGTTAATTGTCGTAGATATTGCTATTTACTATCCATTCCTTAAGGTTTATGATGAACAAATTCTCGAAGAAGAACGTTCTGGAAAATCAAATGATGAATTAAAAGAAAAAGTAGCTGCAAACTTTAACACTGCAAAAGCAGATGCGATTCTTGAAAAAGCTGGTGTAGAATCAGTACAAAATACAATTACTGAAGAAACAAACGTCCTCGTTCTTTGTGCGGGTGGAGGAACAAGTGGTCTTCTTGCCAATGCTTTGAATAAAGCCGCAGAAGAGTATAAAGTTCCAGTTAAAGCTGCAGCAGGTGGCTACGGTGCTCACCGTGAAATGTTGCCAGAATTTGACCTTGTTATCTTGGCGCCTCAGGTTGCTTCCAACTTCGAAGATATGAAGGCTGAAACAGATAAACTAGGCATCAAATTGGCGAAGACTGAAGGAGCTCAATACATCAAGTTGACTCGTGATGGTAAAGGCGCTCTCGCATTCGTTCAGGCGCAATTTGAAGAATAAGAACTAAAAAGTGAGATGGAGATGGATGGCTCACTAACTCCTCTCCCCTCACTTTTCATTTTATCCAATCAAGAAATAGGTGAAAAAATGACAAAAACACTTCCTAAAGATTTTATTTTTGGTGGGGCAACGGCTGCCTATCAAGCAGAAGGAGCTACGCATACAGATGGTAAAGGTCCTGTTGCCTGGGACAAATACTTAGCTGATAACTATTGGTATACAGCAGAACCAGCTAGTGATTTTTACCATAAATATCCAGTAGACTTACAGTTGGCGGAAGAATATGGCGTAAACGGAATTCGTATTTCTATTGCTTGGTCACGTATTTTCCCAACTGGTTATGGTGAAGTCAATCCAAAAGGGGTAGAATTCTATCATAAGTTATTTGCAGAATGTCATAAACGTCATGTAGAACCATTCGTAACTCTTCACCACTTTGATACTCCGGAAGCTCTTCACTCAAACGGAGACTTCTTGAATCGTGAAAATATCGAACACTTCGTAGATTATGCTGCCTTCTGTTTTGAAGAGTTCCCAGAAGTCAACTACTGGACAACCTTCAATGAAATTGGCCCAATCGGTGATGGTCAATACTTAGTCGGTAAATTTCCACCAGGCATTCAGTATGATCTTGCCAAAGTGTTCCAATCACACCACAATATGATGGTTTCTCATGCGCGTGCTGTGAAATTGTATAAAGACAAAGGGTATGAAGGTGAAATTGGAGTTGTTCACGCCCTTCCAACTAAATATCCATTGGATCCTAAAAATCCTGCAGACGTTCGAGCTGCTGAGTTGGAAGATATCATCCACAACAAATTTATCTTGGATGCTACTTACCTTGGTCACTATTCAGATGCAACCATGGAAGGGGTAAATCACATCTTATCCGTCAATGGTGGTAGCTTGGATCTTCGTGACGAAGACTTTGCAGCGCTTGAAGCAGCTAAAGATTTGAACGACTTCCTTGGAATTAACTATTACATGAGTGACTGGATGGAAGCCTTTGATGGTGAAACTGAAATCATCCACAATGGTAAAGGGGAGAAAGGAAGCTCTAAATATCAAATCAAAGGTGTTGGACGTCGTGTAGCTCCTGACTATGTACCTCGTACTGACTGGGACTGGATCATCTACCCTCAAGGTTTGTATGATCAAATCATGCGTGTCAAGAAAGATTATCCAAACTACAAGAAGATCTACATCACTGAAAACGGACTTGGATACAAAGATGAATTTGTGGACAACACTGTTTACGATGATGGCCGTATCGATTATGTGAAACAACATTTGGAAGTATTGTCTGATGCGATTGCCTATGGAGCAAACGTCAAGGGCTACTTCATTTGGTCATTGATGGATGTCTTCTCATGGTCAAATGGTTATGAAAAACGCTATGGTCTCTTCTATGTAGACTTTGAAACCCAAGAGCGCTATCCGAAGAAATCGGCACATTGGTACAAGAAATTAGCTGAAACTCAAGTGATTGAATAAGTATCAACTGGAACTGTTTTAGTTCCAGTTTTTTTATTTTCACGAGAAGAAGGTCTCTTAAACGCATCTCTTCTTTCAGCCCCTAATTTATGGTATAATAGATCGATACTGTAATAAGGAAAATAGAATGAATATACAACAATTACGATATGTAGTGGCGATTGCCAACAGTGGTACTTTTCGTGAGGCTGCTGAAAAAATGTATGTGAGTCAGCCTAGCTTGTCCATCTCCGTTAGAGATCTGGAAAAAGAACTGGGATTTAAGATTTTTCGTCGGACCAGTTCTGGGACTTTTTTGACCCGTCGGGGAATGGAATTTTATGAAAAAGCGCAGGATGTGGTCAAAGGGTTTGATATTTTTCAAAATCAATATGCCAGTCCTGAAAAAGAGAAGAAAGAATTCTCTATTTCTAGTCAACACTATGACTTCTTGTCGCCTTTGATGACGGAATTCTCGATCCGCTATCCGGAAAATAAAAACTTCCGCATCTTTGAGTCAACGACGGTCCAAATTTTGGATGAAGTGGCTCAAGGGCATAGTGAGTTGGGGATTATTTATCTCAACCGTCAAAATACCAAGGGGATTATACAACGGGTTGATAAATTAGGGCTGGAAGTGGTGGATTTAATTCCTTTTCAGACTCATATTTACCTTCGTAAGGGACACCCTCTGGCTAAGAAGAAAAAGCTGGTCATGGAAGATCTAGCTCAATTGCCAACTGTTCGCTTTACCCAAGAAAAAGATGAGTACCTCTATTATTCAGAGAACTTTGTCGATACCAGTTCGAGCTCCCAAATGTTCAATGTAACCGACCGGGCTACCTTGAATGGGATCTTGGAGCGGACAGATGCTTATGCGACAGGATCAGGCTTTTTAGATAGCCAGTCAGTGAATGGCATTACCGTGATTCCTTTAGAAGACAACTTGGACAATAAAATGGTCTATGTCAAACGCGAAGAGATGGATCTCTCCCCTGTAGCAGAGAAGTTTGTCGAGGTCATGGTAGAGTATTTTGATCAAAAGAGGTAAGAAATGAAGAGAAAAACAATGGTTCCAGTAACAATCGTGCTATTGGTCCTACTGGATCAGTTGGTCAAATGGTATGTAGTCAAGAACATTCCACTGGGTGTCGTTAAGTCTTTTATTCCCCATGTGGTCAGCCTGACCTATCTTCAAAACACAGGTGCAGCTTTTTCACTTCTTGAAAATCAGCAATGGTTCTTTACCCTCATCACTCTAGTCGTGATGGTGGGGGCCTTTTACTATCTTTATAAGCACCTCAAGGGGTCGCTTTGGATGGTGACGGGCTTGACCTTGGTGATTGCAGGTGGCTTGGGGAATTTTATCGATCGCCTGCGTCAGGGCTTTGTGGTCGATATGTTCCACCTGGATTTTATGAATTTTGCCATTTTTAATGTAGCAGATAGTTATTTGACAGTTGGAGTTTTCTTGCTCCTGATCCTGATGTTGAAAGAGGAAACGCATGGAAATTAAAATCGAAGTAGCCGGTGCGCGACTGGATAAGGCTTTGGCGGATTTGACTCCCTTGTCACGAGCTGTAGCCAATGAGCAGATCAAAGAAGGAAAAGTTCTGGTCAATGGAACTGTGAAAAAAGCTAAGTATACGGTCAAAGAAGGAGACATCATCCAGTATGAAGTCCCAGAAGTGGAAGAGGTCAGTTATGAAGCAGAAGATCTGCCCTTAGACATCATCTATGAGGACCAGGATGTCGTCGTCGTCAATAAACCCCAAGGCATGGTTGTTCACCCCAGTGCGGGCCATACCAGTGGGACCTTGGTCAATGCGCTCTTATACCATGTCAAAGACCTTTCAGGAATTAATGGGGAATTGCGTCCAGGAATCGTCCACCGGATTGACAAAGACACGTCAGGCCTCTTGATGGTCGCAAAAAATGACCAAGCCCACGTCGCCTTAGCAGAGGAACTCAAAGACAAAAAATCTCTCCGGAAGTATTGGGCCATTGTACATGGCAATCTTCCTAACGATCGGGGCATGATCGAAGCACCAATTGGTCGCAGTGAAAAGGACCGGAAAAAACAAGCGGTTACAGCTAAAGGAAAACCTGCAGTGACCCGTTTTCAAGTCTTGGAGCGCTTTGGAAATTACACGCTGGTAGAGTTGCAACTGGAGACCGGTCGCACCCACCAAATTCGGGTGCACATGGCTTATATCGGCCATCCAGTGGCTGGAGACCCTGCTTATGGTCCTAAGAAGACACTCAAAGGACAAGGTCAGTTTCTTCACGCACGGACACTAGGTTTTACCCACCCTCGCACAGGAGAGACTTTGGAATTTACAGCAGAAGTGCCAGCGATCTTTGAGAAAACGCTGGAAGACCTTCGAAAAGGATAATGAAGAATGGCTGAATGGAGATTCAGTCACTTTCATTACATACGAAATAAATAGTATTAGAAAGTAACATAGAGATGAAAGCAAAACGAATCGTCTTTAAAGTAGGGACCTCGTCTTTAACTAATCCAGACGGGAGCCTCTCTAGACAGAAGGTCAAGGTCATTACCCAGCAGCTGGCTCTCTTACACGAATCGGGCCATGAGTTGATCTTGGTCTCATCAGGGGCAGTTGCTGCTGGATTTGGTGCCCTTGGTTTTAAGAAACGTCCGACCAAGGTGGCAGACAAGCAAGCCTCTGCGGCAGTTGGACAAGGCTTACTGATGGAAGAATACACAGCCAACCTGCTCTTGCGCAACATTGTTTCTGCGCAGATTTTGTTGACCCAGGATGACTTTGCGGATCAGCGCCGTTATAAGAATGCCCACCAGGCCCTTTCTGTCTTGCTTAATCGTGGGGCCATCCCGATTATCAATGAAAACGATACGGTCTCGATTGCCGAGCTAAAAGTTGGTGACAATGATACATTGAGTGCGCAGGTTGCAGCCATGGTTCAAGCGGATCTTTTGGTACTTTTAACAGATGTAGATGGCCTCTATACAGCCAATCCTTCTCAGGATCCAACAGCTAAGCGCTTGGATCGAATCGAACATATTTCTCGTGAGATGATCGAGATGGCTGGTGGTGCTGGCAGTAGCAACGGAACTGGTGGAATGCTGACCAAACTCAAGGCAGCGACCCTTGCGACCGAGTCAGGGGTTCCTGTCTATATTTGCTCGTCTCTCAAGTCTGATGCCTTGCTCGAAGCAGCGCAAGAGCAAGCAGATGGCAGTTACTTCCTTGCAGAGGACAAGGGCTTAAAAACCCAGAAGCAATGGCTAGCCTTTTATGCTGAAAGCAAAGGTGCTGTTTGGGTGGATGCTGGAGCAGCGGAAGCCCTGTTGGATCATGGGAAGAGTTTATTGATTTCTGGTGTGACCAAGGCAGAAGGGGATTTCTCTTATCACGACATCGTCAGCGTCTATCATCAAGAGACTGGTCAATTACTCGGAAAAGGCAAGGTCCGTCTCGGCCAATCAGCTGTGCGCGATCTACTCCAATCTAAAAAAGCTAAGGGAATCCTTATCCACCGGGATGATTGGATCTCGGTAACTCCTGAGATTGACCTACTCTTTACAGAATTTTAGAGGAAAACGTATGGGAACAACACAAGAACAATTAAGCTTAGCGAGATCAGCTAAGAAAAGTATCAATACAGCCAGCACAGCTCTTAAAAATCAGGCCTTGGAGGCCATGGCTAGCCAGCTTTTGAAAGCGACGGAAGCCATTTTAGCAGCCAATCAAATCGATATGGAAGCGGCACGTGGGAAGATCTCTGAAGTCATGCTGGATCGCCTTTTTCTGGATCAAGAGCGGATTGCCGGGATGGCACAAGGAATTCGTGCTTTAATAGACCTGCCAGATCCAATTGGGGAGGTGCTGGATACTGAAGTCTTGGAAAATGGCCTTGAAATCCAGAAAGTTCGAGTCGCCATGGGTGTTATTGGCATCATTTATGAAAGCCGTCCAAATGTAACGTCTGATGCTACAGCGCTTGCCATCAAGAGTGGAAATGCAGTGGTCCTTCGTACTGGAAAGGATGCCTTTCATTCTGCTCAAGCGATCGTGACAGCCCTCAAGGCTGGATTGGAAGAAGCCGGACTCCATCCCGATCTTCTTCAACTGATCCAAGATACGAGTCGAGCTTCTAGCCTTGCTATGATGAAGGCTAAGGGCTATCTGGATTTGCTTATTCCACGTGGTGGTGCTGGGTTGATTCAAGCGGTGGTTGAAAATGCCATTGTCCCCGTGATCGAGACAGGAACTGGTATTGTCCATGTCTATGTGGATAAAGATGCTGACTTCCAGAAAGCCCTCGCCATTATTGAAAATGCTAAGACCAGCCGTCCATCTGTCTGCAATGCCATGGAGGTCTTGTTGGTGGATCGAGCGATCGCGTCTGATTTCTTGCCTTTGGTTAAAGAGCGTTTAGTGGATGTACGGGAAAGATCCGTTGAGTTGCGCCTAGATGAGCAAGCACAGGCTATCATTTCTGGAACAGCAGCACAGGAACAGGATTTTGATACCGAATTTTTAGATTATATTTTAGCAGTCAAGATCGTTGATGGAGTAGAGGAAGCAGTGGACCACATTGAAGCTCATAGCACCCATCATTCAGATGCTATTGTCACTGAAAATCCTGAGACAGCCGCTTATTTCACCAAGCAAGTAGATTCAGCAGCCGTTTATGTCAATGCATCTACACGCTTTACAGACGGGGGTCAATTTGGCCTAGGTTGTGAAATGGGGATCTCGACCCAAAAACTCCATGCGCGTGGACCGATGGGATTACGGGAAATGACCAGTTACAAATATATCATCAGTGGAAATGGTCAAGTGAGGTAAGAAATGAAAGTAGCATTTATTGGACTAGGAAACATGGGAGCTAGTCTAGCCAAAGCAGTCGCAAAAGAAGTGGCTGCTACAGACTTGCTCTTGGTTAATCGTTCTCCACAAAAGGTGCAGGATTTTATCAGCCAGTATGGGGGAACGGCGTCTGAGCTTGAACAAGCCTTTCAAGAGGCTGAAGTAATCTTTTTAGGGGTCAAACCCTATCAGATTTGCCCTCTTTTAGAAGAGTATAAAGGCATCTTGGCTCAACGCTCTAATCTCTTGCTGGTTTCCATGGCTGCAGGCCTGGAACTAGAAAAGATGTCTGACGTGATCCAGAACGACCAGGTGGGTCTCATCCGCATCATGCCCAATACGCCTGTAGCCATTGGTCAGGGTGTCATCAGTCTGGCCCGCTCCCAAGCAGTAACAGACCAGCAGGTAGCCCAGGTCAAGCAGCTTTTAGCAGGAGCTGGAGCTCTCTATGAAATCGAGGAAAAATTGATGGATCCTGCAACGGCTGTCGCAGGCTGTGGACCAGCCTTTGTCTATCAGATAATTGAAGCCATGGCAGATGCAGGAGTAGGCTTAGGACTTACACGAGAGCAAGCCTTGCAGATGGCTGCCCGGACCTTCCAAGGAGCCAGTCAAATGGTCCTAGAAACAGGAGAACACCCAGCCCGCTTGCGAGATGCAGTTTGTAGCCCAGGTGGCTCTACCATCGCAGGAGTCAACCGCTTAGAACAAGTCGGCTTGCGGGGCGACATCATTGCAGGAGTGGAAGCAGCCTATAAACGTACCCAAGAATTGGGACAAGAGGCAACGAAGGAATAGAAAAAGATTGGTTTTTGCCAATCTTTTTTACCTTAGAGAGCCTCTATCTCTACCAAACCATTTTCGGTCAGACGATAGATTTTTTGGCAGACTTCTTTGAGGAAGGTCCTGTCGTGAGAGACCGTGACTAGTCCGCCTGGGTAGTCTGTGAATAGGCGTCGAATTTCTGGTTGGGAAGTAGGGGAAAAATTGCGGGTAGGCTCGTCCAAGAGTAGAAACTGGGGACTTGTGAGGACTAGTTGTAGGAGAAAGAGTTTTCCTTGCTGACCACCAGAAAGTTCAGAGATCGGATGGTGCATTTCAGAATAGGTAAAGTTGAGGGAGGCTAAATGCAATTGAATGGTGTTGATTTCTTCGCGATCGCCTGAATGCTGTAGAAATTGAACCGGTGTCTGGGTTAAAGGGAGGCCTTCAGTGTAATCTTGAGGCATATAGACAGTGCGGATGCTCTCATTCTTTTGTAAGAGGCCCCATATCATTTTTAGAAAAGTGGATTTCCCTACACCGTTGGAACCGATAATCCCTATTTTATCCTGTCCTAGAAGAGTAAGGGAGAGGTTCTTGACCAGGACCCGGTCACCAATTGCGAGCACTTCCTGATCTAAGAGAAGGATTCGTTTTTGAGGAGACAAGGGAGTGAGGGGAGAAAAATGCAGATTGATAACTTCCTCATCATAGGGTTGGGAAGTCATGGATTGGAATTCTCGCTCGTAGCGCTTTTCTTGTGAGAGGAGGGACTTCATTTTCTTTGCCAGGAGACGTCCAGCAGTGCTATCCTTGGTGTTTCGTAAGGAAGTTTCGACTTGCTGACGGACGCGGCGATGCTTCTCCATTGTTTTCTTGTAGGTTCGTTGATCGTTGGCAGCTTGCTGGGACTGTTGCTTGAATTGTTGCTCCCTCTGGCTACTGTAGTCTTGATAGCCTAGGTGCTCTACAATGGTTTCAGCCTCCTTGCGGTGTTTGATCTGTCTTAGGTGAATAATGGTATCCGCCGTCTGCGTCAAAAAATCCTCATGATGGGAAATAAATAGGATGGTTTGGGGACTTGTTTGGATCATCTGTTGGAGCCAGTCCAGGGTTTCCAAATCCAGATCGTTTGAAGGTTCATCTAAAAATAGTAATTCATGAGGACGACAAAGTTCGTGAAGCAGTTGGACTTTGAGGGCTTCTCCTCCAGATAGACTTCCAATAGCTTGGTCGCTTGCAAAGCGGTCGCTATCGAAATGCAATTGATCAGCCAGTCTATAGAGGGTGGCATAGTCTAGCTCGTCTTCTCCAAAAAAATATTCTTCCAATGTTTTTCCCTTCAATGCTTCCGGCAAAGACTGGGGAATATAGGCATAGGAGTGAAAGGAAGTGGTGATTTCGCCTTCTATTGTCAGATAATCTGGTAGAAATTTTGGGGACATGAGGACGTGAAGTAAGGAAGATTTTCCATTTCCTTCTTCGCCAATAATGGCAACTTTTTCTCCTTCATGAATGGTTAGTGAAAGATCGCGAACCAAATCTCGTAAATCTTTTGTATGGCGGATGGTGAGGTGGGATAGTTTTAGCATAAGATTCCTTTCTACTGGGACAAAAAACAGCTCTACCTATTTAGTAGAGCTGTATTCAAGTGGACCCAAACAGAAAAAGACCTTATTAAGCCAACAAAAAGTTGGAGAATAGGCGAGAGGGCACACATAAAGAGATAGAACAAGCAGTCCACTAAATAAAGTATTTTATTTAACGAAACTTAGTTGTTCATATCTCCTTACCTCCGAATGTGATTAGCTTTATTCTATTCTTTTCATTCCTTCTTGTCAAGGAAATCCTTGCTTCATCCACCCTTTTCTTCTCGGACTTAGGGGGATTTTATGGTATAATTAAAGGTATGCATACAAAACCAACGTCCGCTTATGTCCACATCCCATTTTGTACCCAGATTTGTTTTTATTGTGATTTTTCGAAGGTCTTTATCAAGAACCAACCGGTCGATGCTTATCTAGATCATTTGATCCAAGAATTTCGTCGGGAGGAAATCACAAATTTACGGACTCTCTATATCGGGGGTGGGACACCGACAGCCTTATCTGCAGATCGGCTAGCGTATCTTCTCAAGGAGCTGACCAAGTCGCTTGATCTCTCTCAGATGGAAGAGTTGACTATCGAGGCCAATCCTGGTGATTTGGATCCGGATAAGATCGCTGTTTTGAAGGATTCACCGGTCAATCGGGTTTCTTTGGGCGTACAGACCTTTGATAATCGCTTGCTTAAAAAGATTGGTCGGAGCCATCAGGAGCAGGATATCTATGACAATATCGAGCGTTTGAAGCTAGCTGGTTTTGATAATATTTCGATCGACCTCATCTATGCGCTTCCGACGCAAACCATGGAGCAGGTCCAGGAAAATGTCGCGAAGGCTCTTGCTCTCGAAATTCCCCATATGAGCCTCTATAGCTTGATTCTGGAGAATCACACCGTCTTTATGAATCGGATGAGACGGGGCAAGCTTCCTCTACCAAAAGAGGAGTTAGAAGCGGAGATGTTTGAATACATCATTCAGGAGTTGGAGCGAGCGGGCTTTGAGCATTACGAAATTTCAAATTTCTCCAAGCCTGGTTTTGAAAGTCGCCACAACCTCATGTATTGGGATAATGCAGAGTATTATGGCTTGGGAGCTGGTGCATCCGGCTATGTCAACGGTGTTCGCTACAAGAACCATGGACCTATTCGCCACTATATGCAGGCAGTCGAAGAGGGAAATGCGCGTGTCCAAGAAGAACATCTGACTCAGACAGAAATGATGGAAGAAGAGATGTTTCTGGGACTCCGTAAGAAAACAGGCGTTTCCAAGAAGCGTTTCGAAGAAAAGTTTGGTGTGAATTTTGACCAACAATATGGACCAGTGGTCGATGAATTGACCCAGCAGGGACTTTTGGTGCCTGACAAGGACATTGTTCGCATGACCAAGAAAGGTCTCTTTTTAGGAGACACTGTAGCAGAGAAGTTTATTTTGGAGTAGAAGATGGCAAAAACATTTGAATACAGCATGAAAATTCCTTTTGATATGAGCGATGTCAATGGTTATATTAAGATTCCCCAATTAATCTTGCTGTCTTTACAGGTATCTGGCATGCAATCAATTGAGCTGGGTATGAGTGATATGTACATTTTAGAGAACTATAATCTGGTCTGGATTATCACGGATTACAATATGAAGATCGAGCGTCTCCCTGTGTTTGATGAAAAGATCACCATCGAAACCTATGCCAAGAGTCACAATCGACTATTTTGTTACCGGGCCTTTAATATCAAAGATGAGGAAGGCAATACCATTATTGAGATGGTCGCAACCTTTGTCTTGATGGATCGTGATACACGCAAGGTCCATCCTGTCATGTCTGAGATTACGGATGCCTTTGACTCAGAGTTTTCAAAAACCATGCTCCGTGGTCCCCGTTTCAAAGAATTAGAAGGGGGCGTAGAACAAGAATACCGAGTTCGGTTTTACGACTTGGATATGAACGGACATGTCAACAATAGCAAGTACTTGGACTGGGTCTTTGAGGTGATGGGAGCAGACTTCTTGACCCATCATGTCCCTAAAAAAGTTCATCTAAAATATGTCAAAGAAGTGCTGGCAGGAGGTGTCATCACCTCTCAATATGAACAAGAGGGCTTGAAGACCCAGCACCAAATTAGCTCAGATGGTCATATCAATGCCCAAGCTGAAATTGAGTGGGAAGAAGTAGAAGAAAAGGGTTGGACTTATGGAAAGTAGAAGATTAAAAAATAAAAAACAAGAGCTAGCAGGCTACCAAAAACGGGTTGTGGCCTATGCTAAGCGTCAAAAGAACCCTTTGTACATGTTGGGAGATTGGCTCTTGACTCTTTGTGCTTTGGGCATCATCCTGGTGGAAGAAATTTACAAATTTTTCCGATACCGTTTGAATTTAGAGAGTTTTAGTCGTTTCTTGAAAGAAGATGTGCGTTGGTATCGGGTTTGGATCCATTTCACCCTGGCCTTTCTCTTACCTGTCGTGATCTTTTCGGTCGGCATTACCAGTCAATCAGGCTCCTTCTGGTCAAATTTCTATCATCGTTTGTCTCAAGGCGTGCTCTTTAGCACAACTGTCAGCCTCGCTGCGACCTTGGTGACTGATTTTGTGGAGAATTTGCAACCAGAAACCAAGTCAGACGGACGGAACCGGAGCACCAAGCGCACGGTTTATCAAATCAGTGTGGATCAGGCAACTGTAATAGGCTTGTTATTGACCATTGTGATTCTCATGGTGGCTTCCTTCTTGTTTACTCAATCAGGAAGTCAAGGAATCAATTTTACAGGGTTGATTTTACAATTTGTCCTCTATGCTGGAGCCTTGCTTTTGTATGGGTCTGGTGGACGAGTCGATGCAGAGAAGTTGCATGAAAAAGCTGATACAGAAAGGGAAGAATAAATGCACTACAAGGGCTATTTAATTGATTTGGATGGCACCATTTACAAAGGAAAATCACGAATTCCAGCAGGAGAAGCTTTTGTCCATGAATTGCAGGCGCGTGAGATTCCCTATCTCTTTGTCACCAATAACACAACCAGGACACCAGAGACTGTTCGGGATATGCTGGCGACTCACTTCAATATTGAAACCCCTGTGTCGACCATCTATACAGCTACCCTTGCGACCATTGACTACATGAATGACCAAAACTTGGGCAAAAAAGTCTATGTGATTGGAGAAGCAGGACTCAAAGATGCTATGGAAGAAGCTGGCTATATTATCGATGAAGAAGCACCTGATTATGTTGTGATTGGCCTCGATTGGCAAGTGGATTATGAGAAATTTGCTAAAGCAACCTTGGCGATTCAAAAGGGAGCGCACTTTATAGGGACCAACCCTGACCTGAACATTCCAACGGAGCGTGGCTTGATGCCAGGAGCAGGATCTCTGATTGCCCTTGTTGAAGCAGCGACACGGGTCAAGCCAGTGATCATTGGCAAACCAAAGGCCATCATCATGGACAAGGCCATTGAACACCTGGGGCTTGCAAGAGAAGAAGTGGTCATGGTTGGCGACAACTACCTAACAGATATTCGTGCGGGTATTGACAATGGGATTCCAACCCTTTTGGTGACGACAGGTTTTACCAAACCAGAAGAAGTGCCGACCTTACCAATCGCACCGACACATGTTGTTGCCAGTCTAGCGGAGTGGGATTTTGATGCTTAAAAGTCTGAAATCAATCAACCAATTTTTCTTTATCTTGTCAGCTGCAATCCTTCTCACCATTGCTCTAGCTTGGGTCATCTATCCCTTGGAGATTCATTGGTTGGGGATTCAAAGCCGGACTGGTTTTTCGGCTTCTGTCATCATGAAGAATTTTAATGTCTTGATGAACTACTTGACCAATCCGTTTCAGTGGGTGTTGAAGATGCCTCAATTCCCGTCTTCAAAAAATGGACTGCACCATTTTGAGGCCGTCAAGTACCTATTTCACTTAGTGACAGTTGTTTTCGTGGTGACACTACCTGGTTTTATCCAGTTTATGCGGACAGTCGTCAAAAAAGGCTACCTGGCCTTGTACCGTAGTCTCTTCTTTTGGATGATGGTTTTACCAGTGGTGATTGCGGTGATAGCTGTTATGATTGGCTTTGATCAATTCTTTACGCTCTTTCATCAGGTCTTATTTGCTGGGGACAATACTTGGCTCTTTGATCCGCGCGTGGATTCGATTATTCTTGCATTACCAGAAGACTACTTTATGCATGCCTTTTTGATTTTCTTTGTCTTATACGAAGGAATGTGTGCGAGTTTTTATCTATTTTCTAGGAGGAAGAAATGAACCAATACAACCGATTATTAGACCCTAAAAAAGATATAGGAAGGTATTCCGGGACACTTGCCATTTATCTCTTGGTAATGACCTTGGTAACCGTCCTGTGGGAAGTCCTCCTTGGATTGACCATAGCAGGCTCTCTCAGAAAAGATCCAAGTCAAGTAACGGAGAAACTCAATGCCCTGAATGTTTGGGCTGGTATTCCCTATCTTATCTCTATTTTCATTGGACTCTTTCTCTTTAATGCCTATCGTAAGAAGGCCCTTTATAAATATGATCTCAAGCAAAAGGGACGTAAGATGACTCTTTCAGTCTTCTTTATTCTTCTCGCCTTTCTTGGCTTTTCTCAAGTCTTTTCATCTGTGATGACACAAGTGATTGAGCGCATGTTTGAGACCATTGGCCTTCATTCTCCAACACCCGATCTAGGTGATACGATTGAGCGATCATGGACTATGCTCTTGTATGCTGGATTTTTTGGTCCTATCACAGAGGAATTCTTCTTCCGTGGGGCCGGCTTGCGAGGCTTGGAACGGTATGGCAAAATCTTTGCCATTGTCATGACGGCTATTTTATTCGGCCTCTTCCATGCTAATTTTGACCAGCTCTTTTTCGCAGGTATCATTGGTCTAGGATTCGGCTACATTGCCTTTGAATACAATATCTGGTGGGCTATTTTCTATCACATTTTCAATAACTTTGTGATTTCGCAAGGCTTGCATTATGTGGCCTATCATGTGGACGAGGGACTAGCGAATTGGCTTCAAATCGGTGTTTTAGTCATTGGTTCCATTGTGATGATAGTGGTTCTTGCGACCAAATGGCCAGCCATCAAGGCTTATATTCAAGCCAATAAACCTCAACCGGGAGTTTTCCAGCGTGCCCTCGCGTCCTTCTGGTTCTGGTTCTTCGTGTTATTTACTATCCTGATGTCTATTGTTCCTTATGTGATTCCGATCTTCCAGATGGCTAATCTCAAAGGATAAAGATTATCGATTGCTAGTAAAGGGGGATCCTTTTAGATCTCTCTTTTTGCTATGAAAAAGGGCAAGTGAAGATAAAGGATTGAGGATGAGGGTCTGATATATAATTTAAAAATTATTTTTAACTTGGTGAAGGTGGATAATAATACAAACATATTAGAGAGAGGCTAACCCCTCCCTTTTTTGCTATAATAGAGAGTATGAATAACTTGATTAAATCCAAGCTCGAGCTCTTGCCGACGAGTCCGGGCTGTTACATTCACAAAGACAAGAACGGTACCATCATCTATGTGGGGAAGGCCAAGAATCTTCGCAACCGGGTGCGGTCCTATTTCAGAGGGAGCCACGATACCAAGACGGAAGCGCTGGTATCTGAGATTGTGGATTTTGAATTTATCGTCACTGAGTCCAATATTGAGGCCTTGCTTCTTGAGATCAACCTCATCAAGGAGAACAAGCCCAAATACAATATCATGCTCAAGGATGATAAGTCCTATCCCTTCATCAAGATTACCAATGAGCGCTATCCACGCCTCATCATTACGCGCCAGGTCAAAAAGGATGGTGGTCTCTATTTCGGCCCCTATCCAGATGTAGGAGCGGCCAATGAGATCAAGCGACTCTTGGATCGAATTTTCCCATTCCGAAAGTGTACCAATCCGCCTTCCAAGGTCTGCTTTTACTACCATTTAGGGCAATGTATGGCCCACACGGTCTGCCATAAGGACGAGGCCTATTTCAGGGGCATGGCACAGGAGGTTTCTGATTTCCTCAAGGGGCAGGATGATAAGATTATCGATGAGCTCAAGCTCAAAATGAATACCGCTGCGCAAAACATGGAATTTGAGCGGGCAGCCGAGTACCGCGATCTGATCCAGGCCATCGGGACCCTGCGGACCAAACAGCGGGTCATGGCCAAGGATTTGCAGAACCGGGATGTCTTTGGCTACTACGTGGACAAGGGCTGGATGTGTGTGCAGGTCTTCTTTGTCCGTCAGGGCAAGCTGATCGAGCGCGATGTCAATCTCTTCCCTTACTACAATGATCCGGACGAGGATTTCTTGACCTATGTGGGGCAGTTTTACCAGGAGAAATCTCACCTGATCCCCAATGAAATCCTGATCCCTCAGGATATCGATGAGGAAGCGGTCAAGGCCCTAGTGGATACCAAGGTCCTCAAGCCCCAGCGCGGCGAGAAGAAGCAGTTAGTCAATCTGGCTATTAAAAATGCGCGTGTCAGTCTGGAGCAGAAGTTCAATCTCCTTGAAAAATCGATGGAAAAGACTCAAGGTGCTATTGAAAACCTTGGAAAACTCCTGCAAATTCCAACCCCTGTGCGCATTGAGTCTTTTGACAACTCCAACATCATGGGGACCAGTCCGGTCTCAGCCATGGTGGTCTTTGTCAATGGGAAGCCAAGCAAAAAGGACTACCGCAAGTACAAGATTAAGACCGTCGTCGGGCCAGATGACTATGCCAGCATGCGGGAAGTCATTCGCAGACGCTACAGCCGGGTCATGCGGGATGGCCTGACGCCACCAGATCTGATCGTTATCGATGGGGGTCAGGGCCAGGTCAATATCGCTAAACAGGTGATCCAAGAAGAGTTGGGGTTAGATATTCCCATTGCAGGTCTGCAAAAGAATGACAAGCACCAGACCCATGAATTGCTCTTCGGTGATCCCCTTCAAGTCATCGAACTCTCTCGAACCTCGCAGGAATTTTTCCTCCTCCAACGGATCCAGGATGAAGTCCACCGTTTCGCCATCACCTTCCACCGCCAGCTCCGATCCAAGAATTCCTTCTCCTCCCAGCTGGACGGCATCGAAGGTTTGGGACCAAAACGCAAGCAGTTGCTGATGAAGCACTTCAAGTCGCTGACCAAGATCAAAGAGGCCACTATAGATGAGATCGTCACAGTCGGCATCCCACGAGCAGTCGCGGAGGCAGTGCAAGCCAAGCTCCAACAAGGAAAGCAGGAAGAAGCAGGTCCCTTGATGGAAGTTGCGGAGTCCTCCCAAGGATTTGAGTAATTTCACCATCCATTTTCATGGATGGTTTTTACGTTTTACTCCTAATTTTGTTATACTAGATTCAAATCTAAATATATTTCAAATGAGGTGTAATAATGAACCATCGAATTGCTATTTTATCTGATATCCACGGAGATACGACAGCCCTGGAGGCAGTGATTGCGGATGCGCGTGCTCAAGGCGCGACGGAATACTGGCTTTTAGGGGATATTTTGCTACCGGGGCCTGGACGAGAGGACCTTTTTGAGTTGCTGGATGCGATTCCGATTACAGTGGCTGTTCGTGGAAATTGGGATGATTGTGTCCTAGAGGCCTTGGATGGCGAGTACGGTCTTGAAAATCCGCAGGAAATCCAACTTCTTCGGCTCACTCAGTACCTCATGGAAGGACTAGATCCTGAGCGGATCGATTGGCTTCGCTCCCTTCCCTTGGTAGAGAAGAAGGAGGTCAACGGTATTCGCTTTTCACTGACCCACAACTTGCCAGAAAAGAATTACGGTGGAGACTTGCGTCCAGCTAATGCGACGGAGAACTTTGACCAGTTGCTGGATGATCAGACGGATATGGCGATCTACGGTCATGTCCACAAGCAGTTGCTTCGCTATGGCAGTCAGGGCCAACAGATTCTTAATCCAGGGACTATTGGCATGCCTTATTTCGACTGGGAACCAATTCAAAACCACAGAGCTCAATATGCTCTGAT
Source organism: Streptococcus caecimuris (assembly GCF_943193075.1). NCBI lineage: Bacteria > Bacillati > Bacillota > Bacilli > Lactobacillales > Streptococcaceae > Streptococcus > Streptococcus caecimuris. The sequence goes on from NZ_CALPCT010000003.1 coordinate 92,278, forward strand.
CGATGTTGAAGAAGATGGAGTGACCAACCTGCAATTTCGTAAGGTGGCCTATGACTATGAAGCAGAGCTTCAAGATGCCAAGGAACAAGGCCTTCCCTTTATTGAGATGTACGAAGAATTAAGACGCGAGGATAACTATCGGGGCCATAACATCGAGCTTCTAACTAGCTTAATTGAGAAATACGGTTATGCTAAAGAAGTAGCTACCTATTTCAATCTTTCCAATGAATCATAGGTAGATCTCTTGTGTATTCAACCTATAAAAAAGAAGCGGATCTTCAAAATGTCCGCTTCTTTTTTCACAATCTTAGGCTGTAAAACCCTGCAAGCTCTTTCATTTTGTGTTAAAATAGGAGTAACAGAAATAGAAAAGGAAGAAGCTTATGAAATTTCTAGAGCTCAATAAAAAACGCCATGCGATCAAGCATTTCACTGACCAATCGGTCGATCCAAAGGATGTACGGACTGCCATTGAGATCGCAACCTTGGCCCCTAGTGCCCACAATAGCCAGCCTTGGAAATTTGTGGTCGTTCGTCAAAAAAATGCAGAATTGGCAAAATTAGCCTATGGTGCAAACTACGATCAAGTCATGGAAGCACCTGTGACCATTGCCCTCTTTACAGATACTGATTTGCAAAAACGGGCTCGCAAGATTGCGCGTGTTGGTGGGGTGAAAAACTTCACAGACGAGCAGTTGCAATACTTTATGCAAAATCTTCCTGCTGAATTTGCACGCTATGATGCCCAACAAACAAGTGATTACTTGGCTTTGAATGCCGGTCTTGTGGCGATGAACTTGGTACTTGCTTTGACGGACCAAGGCATTGGAACCAATATTATCTTGGGATTTGATAAATCAAAAATCAATGAAGTATTGGACATCGAAGAGCGCTTCCGTCCGGAAGTCTTGATTACGGTTGGCTATGCGGCTGAAAAAGTAGAGCCAAGCTATCGCTTACCAGTGGACGAAATCATTGACAAACGCTAAGCCAATTAGCAAATAGAAGATCGAGGAGGAATTCATGACAACAGTTGACTTTAAAGCAGAAGTAGAAAAACGTCGCGATGAGATGATGGCTGACCTATACAGCCTCTTGGAAATCAATTCTGAACGCGATGACAGCAAGGCAGATGCAGAGCATCCTTTTGGACCTGGTCCTGTAAAAGCTCTTGAAAAATTCTTGGAAATTGCCAAACGTGATGGCTATGAAACCAAGAATGTCGACAATTATGCCGGTCACTTTATTTTTGGTGAAGGAGAAGAAGAGCTTGGGATCTTTGCCCATATGGACGTCGTGCCAGCAGGTAGTGGCTGGAAAACGGATCCCTACAAACCAGAAATTATCGATGGTAAGCTCTATGCGCGTGGTTCGTCTGATGATAAAGGGCCTACAATGGCCTGCTACTATGGTTTGAAGATCATTAAAGACCTAGGACTCCCTGTTTCTAAGCGCGTGCGCTTTGTTGTCGGTACGGATGAAGAATCAGGCTGGGGCGACATGGATTATTATTTCAAACATGTCGGACTTCCTGAGCCAGATTTTGGCTTCTCACCAGATGCGGAATTCCCAATCATCAATGGGGAAAAAGGAAACATCACTGAGTACCTTCATTTTGGAAATGACAACACAGGAAGTGCCCATCTTCATAGCTTTACAGGTGGCCTTCGTGAAAACATGGTACCAGAGTCAGCGACTGCAGTCGTTTCTGGTCAACTTCCAGATCTTGCTGGCCTCTTAGATGCCTTTGCCAAGGAACACCAGCTCAAGTATGAAATCTCAACTGTCGATGAAGAAACCTATACCGTGACGATTGTTGGGAAATCTGCTCATGGATCAACTCCTGAAGATGGGATCAATGGTGCGACCTACTTGGCTCTCTTGTTGAACCAATTTGATTTTGGTGGTGCTGCTAAGGCTTATCTTCATGTGACAGCTTCACTTCTTCACGAAGATTTTGCTGGTGAAAAATTAGGTATTGCCTATACCGATGCTAAAATGGGACCATTGAGCATGAATGCAGGGGTCTTCCATTTTGATGAAAGCCAAGCAGACAACACCATTGCCCTCAATATCCGTTACCCTCAAGGTACAGATCCTGAAACTATCAAAGCCATTCTTGAAAAGATCGAAGGAGTGGCTACAGTAAGCTTGTCCGCTCATGGTCACACTCCTCACTATGTTCCGATGGATGACGAATTGGTATCCACTCTCTTGCGTGTTTATGAAAAACAAACTGGCCTCAAAGGACACGAACAAGTGATCGGTGGTGGTACCTTTGGTCGTCTCTTGAAACGTGGGGTTGCCTTTGGTGCTATGTTCCCTGACTATGTCAATACCATGCACCAAGCGAATGAGTTTGCAGATGTCGAAGATCTATATCGTGCAGCTGCTATTTACGCAGAAGCTATCTATGAACTAATCAAATAATCCACTACTCGGCCAGTTTTTCTGGCTGAGTTTTTCCATAGAAGGAGGACTTATGTCAACGATTGAAAGCATTAAACAAGCCATTATGGCAGATCCTCAAAATAAAGCATATACGGATAAAGGAATCGAGCCACTCTTTGCAGCACCAAAAACTGCTCGCATCAATATTATCGGACAGGCACCTGGACTGAAAACGCAAGAAGCTGGTATTTACTGGAAGGATAAGAGTGGTGACCGCCTGCGCGAATGGTTAGGAGTTGACGAAGACACCTTTTATAATTCTGGTTTGTTTGCGGTCATTCCTATGGACTTTTATTTCCCAGGGCATGGAAAATCTGGTGACCTTCCACCTCGCAAAGGCTTTGCGGAAAAGTGGCACCCTCAACTTCTCAAGGAGTGTCCGGATATTGAGTTAACCCTCTTAATTGGACAATATGCCCAAGCATACTACCTTCATGAAAAGGTTAGTGGCAAGGTAACCGAACGGGTTCACCATTTTAAAGATTATTTGCCAACCTATTTTCCACTTGTTCACCCTTCCCCTCGCAATCAAATCTGGATGGCTAAAAATCCTTGGTTTGAGGCAGAAGTAGTCCCAGAATTGCAAACCTTAGTACAAGAGATCATTCAAAAATAAAGGAGAGCGAAGATGGATCCTTATCAACAAGTTAAAGAAAAATTAGATGAGTTGGGAATTTCATTTGATGTGGTGGAACACCCACCTGCATTTACGACGGAGCAGGCGGATTATTATATTGAAGGCTTAGAAGGTGTCCGCACTAAGACCATGTTTTTGACCAACAAAAAGAAAACTCAATACTATTTGCTCATCATGGATGACCAGAAGCCATTGGATATGGATGATTTCAAAGAGCAAGTGGAAGCCAACCGGATCCGCATGGCTTCAGCAGATTCTTTAGCTGAAAAAATGCAATTACCGCCAGGTACGGTTTCTCCATTTGGTTTATTGAACAATGAAGAAAAAGATATTCGTGTCTATTTCGATAAAGACATTGTGTCAGAGGAGATCATGACCTTTCATCCCAATACCAACGAAAAAACGATCTTTATTAAAACCCAAGACTTGTTCCGATTTTTAGAGGCTATTGGCTTTCATTATGAAATTCTAACCCTTCCATAACAAAGGAGAAATCATGAAAGAAATTCCATTTTCAAGCTTTTACCAAGCTTATCAAAAAGGAAACATACACGTTCTTGATGTACGCGAGCAGGAGGAATATGATGCCCTTCACTTAGATGGGGTTCGTCTTCTTCCCTTATCTGAGTTAGCAAATTGCTACCAGGAATTAGAGAAGGATCATCCCTATTATGTCATCTGCAAGTCAGGGAGACGCTCAGCACGTGCTTGCCAATTTTTGGAAGAGCAAGGCTATGATGTGACCAACGTCCAAGGTGGCATGGATGCATTTGAATCTTAAGAAATGACCTCTGAATAGAGGTCTCAAATTGAAGATAAAGTCATATTAAAAATTTTCCTTAGGTGAGTACGGACGTCAGCGAACTTCTACGAAGTTCCAAGACTTATTATTGAGCCTAAGGTCTCAATAATTCCGGGTGCCTGAAACGTTATTGTTTCAGGCACTTTTCTCACGGCGGAAAGTTTTGGTATTTTTTTGAATCGATTTAAAAATTGGAATTCATTTTTATTTCTTTGAAGAATAGCTTAACTTATTTTACTTTAAAATAGTTTGTCTACATTCTACGACCTCTGAAAAGAGGTCGTTTTCTTTACTAATTTCTAAAAATGAGTAGAATTTGTATGTTTTTCAAAAGATATTACAGGGATTTTCCAGTCTTTCATTGAAAATGGTTCAGAAATTTTGTATAATACCCTAGTATAAACAATAGTTAAGGAGATTAAATATGTCAAAACAAGATTGGCTGGATTATTTCGAAGCCGTAAATGGTCGTTCTGCTAGTGCAGAAGAAATTGCTCAAGCACTGGCTGCAGGAGAATTTCAAGAAGAAGTAGTGGTTCCAGAAACCCCACAAGCCCCAGAATTTGTCGCAGCACCAACTGCACCTGTGGAAGAACCAGTTGCTGCTCCACAAGCTCCAGAGTTTGTTGCAGCGCCAACTGCCCCTGTTGAAGAACCAGTCGCAGCGCCACAAGCCCCAGAGTTTGTCGCAGCACCAACTGCCCCTGTTGAAGAACCAGTCGCAGCTCCACAAGCTCCAGAGTTTGTCGCAGCGCCAGCTGCTCCTGCAGAAGAACCAGTTGTAGCTCCAGTTCAAGAACCGGCTCCTCAGGCTGCTCCAACGAATGGACCTGCTTTCCAACAAGCTCCACAACAAGCCTACCAACAACCGACTCAAGCAGCTTATCAAAAAGCTCCTTACCAAGGTCAACCAGGACAACCTTATCCTGCCCAACCAAGTCAATTTGGTGTAGCCGTTGGTGGTTACTGGAATTGGTTCCTTTCAGCTTTGAAACGTCCAACAGCTGTAGAAAATCCAAAAGCTCTTAACGGAATTTTACAGTATGTCTTAACTGCCTTTGTCTTGACCCTATCAACTTTCTTCACAGCTAGTGGATTTACAGGCGGTTATGGAATGGATTTCCGTGCCTTTATGTTGACATTGATTTCCCTATTCTTTAGCCTTTACGCCTTCCAAGTAGCTGGATTCTTTGTTCGTCGTGTGGTTCTTCAAGACAAGGAATACAGTTACGGTCGTTCATTTGAAGAGTTTGGACGTTTGTCTGTTTACACATTGCCACTTGCCCTCCTTGCTTTCTTAGTAGGTCTTGTAAAAGTTTATGAATTTTATGGCTTTGTAAACTTCCTTATTTTCTTCTTGTTCTTTGTTGGAACATGCTATGTCGTTCATCAAGGATTGAACAAGACAAGCTTTAAAACAGATAAATTCTTGCTTCTAGTAGCATCATCTGTTGTCTTGCTTCTCATTGCCATTTTTGTCATTTATGTGAATGCTCGTATTTTAGAACAAGTAGCCGTAGGATTTATTCCAAGTGCTCCAAATTTCTCTAACTTTGGATTCTAACAATATCACAAAACGGAAGGTGGGGGAACCCACTTTCCCTATTTTATAATGAGGGAGAAGAGATCCATGCAAAAGAAATGGGTTGAATTATTTGAAAAAGTGATCGGTCGCAAACCGTCACCAGAAGAGTTTATGGCTGGGAAAGCTTGTGGATTTGATTTGAAACAAATTCAGTCTATCGCAGGAAATGCCCCAGCAGAGGAAGACGCTCCTGTTGAGGAACCAGTGGTTGAACCAGTTGAAGAAGTGAAGAATGTCGATCCACTTCTAGCAGCTCGTCAGGCTTGGTTGCAACATTTTGAAGAAACCTATGGGCGAAAGCCAAGTGCAGAAGAATTTACCGCGGCTAAAAGTCAAAACTTTGAGTTTTTTGTAGGACCTGTGCCTGAAGCAGAATTTGTAACCCCAGATGCAACTGAAGAAACACAGGAATATGTCCCTCAACAGCAAACTCAAGAGTATACGGCTCCACTTGCCGCTGAGCAAACGCAGGTCTTTGCTGGTCCAAATGTTACAGAAGCAGGCCCAGCTCAGAAAAAACAAAAGGCCCCTAAAACGAAGGGTGAAAAGAAACTTTCCAAGAAGAAAATTGGGATTATTTCTGCTATTGCAGTCCTTGTGATCGCTTTGGTAGCAGCCTTCTTTTACTTCCAGTCAACAACGCGTGTCGAAGTGACTGCAGATAAATTTATTAAGGCAGTGGACACCAAGGATTATCGCGAAGCAGCAGATCTGCTTTCAACCGATAACGATAAATGGACAAAGGATGAAGCCGAAAGCTTGATTACCAGCATGGAAGATCAAGGGATTGATATCGGTACAGAGTTGAACAAGATCATCGATAATGGTGGAGAAGGCAGCTATACGGATAAATCTGGAAACAAGATCTTTGGTTTGGAAAAGGCGGACAAGAAATTTGGAATCTTCCAAGAATATCGTGTGGCTAGCTATCCAGTGCAAGTGAAGGTCAAGACTAATTTGGATCAAGCCAAACTTAAAGTGGCTGCCAATAAAACGGTGACCTTGAAGAAAGATGCAGTGACAGACCTTGGTTCTTTCCATTACAATACAAAAGAAATGGAATTGACTGCTAAAACAGAGGTCGGAAATGTTACTTCTAAGATCCATCTCAATCCTAAAAAAGCAACCAAGAATAACTTAGAATTGCAGTTGAATTCTGAAAAACGCAATTTAGAAGTTGAGTTTCCAGATGAAGTTGAAAACCCAACAGATGTGAAGGTTGTGGTTAACGGCAAAGAAGTCGGAACCAGCACGACCTTTGAGGTAGATAGCATCCCTTATCAAGAAATTGAAGTGCATGCTGTCTTCAACATGAATGGGGAAACCTATACAACTGAAAAAGCTAAGGTGACGATTGAAGAGGGTGAGAACGACCCGATCGAACTCAAACTAGCCAAAGATACCCTAAAACGCATCAAGAGTGCACAAGATGCTAAGAAAGCGCAAGCAGCCAAAGAAGAACAAAATCGGACCTTGGTGGAAGAGTTCTTGAAAGAGTACCGCGACGCTGTCTTTAGCTCCGTTTCAAATCGAAACAACACCTACTCTAAATACTATGACACACAAAGTCAAGCATACAAGGACATGGTTGAGTTCACAACTGGTGATGGTGTTCGAAAGGCTAAAATTGACTACTATACTCCAGGAGCTTTGGACATTCAAAGTGTCACTGAAGAAAATGGTGTGGTAACGATCAAGACTTATGAAGACTTTACCGTGCATTATACAGATAGCCATCCAGATTCACAAAACCGCAAGTACAAGACCTACACCTTGAAAAAAGTAGGTGCAAGTTATGTGATTACGGATATTGTCGTAACAAAAGAATCATAGGAGATTCCTCATGAAAGCAAGATTTTCCAAATTAACTTTGGTGACAGTTGCCTTGTTAACCCTGACAGCTTGCTCCCAATCTCAATCCACTAGTTCTAAATCTTCTGCAAAAGAAGAAAGCAAACAAACGCAAACCAAGTCTTCCAAAGAAACGTCTTCTGCAAAGGATACGTCAAAAGAAACTGGCAAAGAAGAGTCGTCAAAAGCTGGTAAGTCAGATGTGAAAGTGGACTCTGGTGTGAGCTATAATGGTTCATACTATAGTGTTAAAGGGAAATATGGTGAGGTCATGATCGCCAACAAACATTATCCCTTGTCGCCTGACTTTAACCCAGGTGAAGATCCTGAAGCTGTTTCAGCCCTTCATGAATTGATTGCAGCCATGCAGGCAGAAGGTTATCCGATCAGTGACCAATATAGTGGTTTTCGTAGCTACGACACCCAAGTTGGCCTCTACCAAAACTATGTCAATCAAGATGGTCAGGAAGCAGCAGATCGTTATTCCGCAAGACCGGGTTATAGTGAACACCAAACTGGTTTGACCTTTGATTTGATCGATACCAGTGGTAATCTGGTGACAGAACCTGGACCAAGTAAGTGGTTGCTCAAGAACGCCGCTAAATATGGCTTTGTGGTTCGTTACCAAGAAGGTAAAGAAAAAGTGACAGGCTACATGCCAGAAAGCTGGCATCTCCGCTATATCGGAAAAGAAGCGCAAGATATTGCTGACTCAGGTTTGAGTCTAGAAGAATACTATGGCTTCACCGGTGGCGATTACGTTGATAAATAAGAAAAGGTTGGGATAGATATCCCAACCTTAAAATGTAGACAAACTATTTTAAAGTAAAATAAATTAAGCGATTCTGATAAGAAATAAAATTGAGTTCCAATTTTTAGATTGAATCAAGAAAATACCGAAACTTTCCGCTGTGAGAAAAGTGCCTGAAACAATAACATTTCAGGCACTAGGAATTATTGAGACCCTAGGCTCAATAATTAGTCATGGAACTTCGTAGAAGTTCGCTGACGTCCGTACTCACCTAAGGAAAGTTTTTAATATGACTTTGTCTAACAATCTGAGGTTGGGGTTAAAATCTCCAACCTTTTTTATTGGATTGTTTTTAGAAACTCATCCAGCTCTTTTTGGTTCTTGAGAGAGATAAATTTTTGGGGGTAGGTGGAGTGGATGTTTTGATACCTTTCTCTGGCAGTTTTTGTTCGTCCGTCCCAAAGAATCCAACGGATGAATTCCCAGTCAAAGCGTTCAGGGCAGCCTGCTGCCATACTCTCACGGACGCGTCCTTTATAACGGCGGTATCGTTTCCAGGCTCTAAAGAGGCAGTTCCAACGAGAGAAGTTGAGAAAGATAATCTGGTCGGCTTGCTCCATTCTCTCCTCATAGCAGCACCAAGAGTAATTACCATCAATGACCCAGTCTCTATGATCGCCGAGAAACTGTCTCATCTCTTTCTCCATCCATTCCCGGTCACTGTCTATCCAACCCGGTTTAAATTGAAGGGTATCCATGTGGAGCTTGGGAATGGAGTAGTGGCGGGATAAGTTTTCAGCCAAGGTGGATTTACCTGATCCAGAATAGCCGATAATAACGATTTTCATAAGCACCTCTCAAAAATTTAGGAACAAAAAAAGCTCCGGAGAGCTTGATTTTTATGCTGTTCTTGATTAACCAAGTTTCGCTGCAAGACGTGCTTTATCACGGCTAGCTTTGTTCTTGTGGATCAAACCTTTAGTTTCTGCTTTATCGATAGCTGAGCTAGCAGCGCGGTAAAGTTCTTCAGATGGGTTTGCTTCAAAAGCTTTGATTGCAGTACGCATAGCTGATTTTTGAGCTGAGTTTTTTTCGTTTTGTTTAACGTTCAATTCAGCGCGTTTGATAGCTGATTTAATGTTTGCCAAGTTATTCACCTCCATTGATAATCTAACTATCTAATTATATATGAAAAGTTAAGATTTGACAAGCCTAAAATAGCTTTTCCTTAAAAAAGTACCGTTAACAGGCGATTTTCTCTAGCGTTTGAGATAAATTTCGTCGATTTCATGGTTGGTTGCTTTATGGAGAATCAGATCAGCTCGGTTTCTGGTTGGTTGAATGTAATGTTGCAAGTTGACTAAATTAATGGATTCCCAGACCTGATGGGCCATGCTTAAAACTTCTTCTAGGGGTTGCTCTGTAAATCGATAGTAGTAGTTATTGGGATCGTTTTGAGCTAATTCAAGAAGTTTTTGGAAGCGATCGATATACCAAGATTCGATATCGTCGACCGCGGCATCCACATAGATCGAAAAATCAAAGAAATCGGTCATATAGAGACTGTCATTTTGCGGATTTTGAAAGACATTGATCCCTTCGACAATGACAAAATCAGCCGGTAAAATCGTTTGCTTCTCATCTGGGACAATATCGTATATTTCGTGGGAATAGACAGGGATTTCTACACTCTTATTGTTTTTGATTTGATTAAGAAAATCAAGGAGCAATTCCATATCATAGCTTTCTGGAAATCCTTTCCGATTGAGGATCTCTTGTTCTTTTAAGATAGCATTTGGATAGAGAAAGCCATCCGTCGTCACCAACTCCACTGTCGAGCCTTCGAAGGTTCGTGACAGCAGGATTTGAAGTAAACGGCTAGTGGTAGATTTTCCAACCGCAACACTTCCTGAAACCCCAATGATAAAGGGTTGGCGTTCACTCGTTTTTTGAAGAAAAATACCTTTTGAGAAGGCCAAATCTTCTTTGGAACGCTTGTAGATGCCTATCAGGTTTGTCAAAGGCAGATAGACGTCACGTACATCCTGGAGGTTGATGCGGTCGTTAAAACTTTTAATAGAATTGAGCTCTGTTTGAGAGAGAGGTGGGGTGGTTTTGCGGTGCAAATTTTGCCAAGTTTCCCGATTAATTTTTTCAAAATGTAGAAATTCTTTGTCCATATGTCACTCCTATTGTAGTCTTTAGTATACCAATTTTTAGAGGTCATGTAAACGATTTAAAAAAGGAGTGAATTATGATAAAATAACCTTATGAGTAAAATGTATTTTGATGTAAACCCAGATGCAGCCCATGATATTCATGATCTGGCTGTTGTTTTATTGGGGCAAAAGATGAATTTTTATACGGACGCCGGCGTCTTTAGTAAAAAAATGATTGACTATGGAAGCCAGGTGCTTTTATCAACCCTGGATTTTCAAGAAGGAGAAAGTGTCCTTGATGTTGGCTGTGGCTATGGTCCAATCGGTCTCTCTCTCGCTAAAGCTCAGGGAGTTGCAGTGACTATGGTCGATGTCAATGAGCGGGCACTAGACTTGGCTAAGAAAAATGCTAGCCGAAACGGCGTGGAAGCTCAGATCTTTTCTTCGGATGTCTATGAAGCAGTAGAAGGGGTCTTTGACCATGTGATCAGTAATCCGCCGATCCGAGCAGGTAAGAAAGTGGTTCACCAAGTGATCACTGGTAGTTTTGAACATTTGAAACCAGGTGGAGACTTGACCATTGTCATTCAGAAAAAACAAGGGGCTCCGAGCGCTAAGGCCAAGATGGAAGAGACGTTTGGCAATTGTGAGACCGTAAAAAAAGACAAAGGCTATTATATTTTAAGAAGTGAGAAAGAATCATGAGAGCAGTAGATATCATTCAGAAAAAAAGAGATGGTCTTGCCTTAAACAAGGAAGAAATTGAATGGCTGATTGAGGGCTATGTGGCTGGAACAGTACCAGATTATCAAATGTCTGCTTTTGCTATGGCTGTTTATTTTAAAGGGATGACGACGGAAGAAATCTCTCATATGACCATGAAGATGGTCCAAACGGGGCAACAGTTTGATCTGTCAGCTATTCCAGGAATCAAGGTGGACAAACACTCGACTGGTGGTGTAGGAGACAAGGTAACCTTGGTCTTGGTGCCTTTGGTTGCAAGTTTCGGAGTGCCGGTTGCTAAAATGAGCGGTCGTGGCTTAGGCCACACGGGTGGAACCATCGATAAGTTGGAATCCATTAAAGGCTTCCAGATTGAACGGACCCAAGAGGAATTTATACAGCAGGTGCAGGAGATCGGCTTATCGGTCATTGGTCAATCCGACCAACTTGTAAAAGCAGACAAACTCTTGTATGCTCTGCGTGATGTAACGGCGACAGTGGATACCATTCCTTTGATTGCTAGCTCCGTCATGAGTAAGAAAATTGCTGCTGGTGCGGATGCCATTCTTTTGGACGTGACGGTAGGCGAGGGTGCCTTTATGAAGAATATTGAGGATGCTCGTCGCTTAGCCCGTACCATGGTGGATCTTGGAAATGCAGTGGGTCGGAAAACCATCGCTGTTATTACAGATATGAGCCAACCATTGGGAACCAGCATTGGTAATCGTTTAGAGATTTTGGAAGCCCTGGATATTCTAAAAGGACAGGGGCGTGCTGATGTCACAGAGTTTATTTGTGAATTAGCACAAATCATGTTGAAATTGGCCAATGTAGATCAATCAATTGAAGCCATTCATGAACACTTGAGCAATGGACGAGCCTTAGCCAAGTTTGAAGAAATGGTCGTGGCACAAGGTGGAAACTTAGAGGATTTGCATCGTCCCGTCAAAGTAGATCAGGTCCTTGAAGTAACAGCAGATCAAGATGGCGTTATTGCAGCTTTACCTGCCATGGAATTTGGCCTGTTAGCCATGCGACTTGGTGCTGGCCGTGCTGTCAAATCGGATCCGCTTGATTATGAAACAGGGATTGTATTTGACAAAAAAGTGGGAGAGCACGTTAAAAAAGGGGAACGCATTGCTCGTATTTTCGTGAATGAAAAAAATTCACAAGAAAGCGTTACAGAATTCAAAAAAAATGTTAAAATACTAGAAGGGGCTGAAAGCGTTAAAGAAATTATTGAAATAATATCTTAAGTAGCTCAGGAGATTGTATGAAGTTAAATAAATATATTGATCACACTCTTTTAAAACCAGATGCGCAACAAGAACAGATCGAAAAATTGATCGAAGAAGCTAAGGCATATGATTTTGCCAGTGTCTGTGTGAACCCAACATGGGTGAATTTTGCGGCTGAGGGCTTGCGCGATTCAGATGTAAAAGTTTGTACCGTCATTGGTTTTCCTTTGGGAGCAAATACCCCTTTTGTCAAAGCGTGTGAAACAAAAAATGCTATTCAAAATGGTGCCGATGAAATTGACATGGTCATTAATATCGGTGCTTTGAAGTCTAAGAATTTAGCACTAGTTGAAGAAGATATCCAAGCTGTTGTCGAAGCAAGCGGTGATAAGCTGGTCAAAGTCATCATTGAGACGTGTCTCTTAACAGACGATGAAAAGATCGTCGCTTGTCAGATTGCAAAGTCAGCTGGAGCTGACTTTGTGAAGACTTCAACTGGTTTCTCAACTGGAGGAGCGACGGTAGAAGATGTAGCCTTAATGCGTCAAACAGTTGGACCAGACATGGGTGTTAAAGCTTCTGGTGGAGCTCGCTCTTATGAAGATGCTCTTGCATTTATCGAAGCTGGTGCGACCCGTATCGGAACTTCCTCTGGTGTAGCAATCATGGAAGGAAAAGTGGCTCATGGCGACTACTGAATTGATCAACTTAGCAGTTGAAGTGAGTCAACAAGCCTATGTGCCCTACTCTCATTTCCCAATTGGAGCTGTACTGCTAACGAAGGATGGAGAAATCTATACAGGGGTCAATATCGAAAATGCCAGTTTTGGTTTAACCAACTGTGGGGAACGGACAGCTATTTTTAAAGCAGTTTCTGAAGGAGCTCGTGAGTTCAAAGAGCTGATTGTCTACGGGCAAACAGAAAAGCCCATCTCTCCATGTGGTGCTTGTCGCCAGGTCATGGCTGAATTTTTTGAGCCAGACCTTCCTGTAACCTTAGTATCTAAAGATAAATCGACGGTCGTGATGACGGTCAAGGAATTACTTCCATATTCCTTTACAGACCTGACTTAATAGGTCTGTGAGGCGGTCTTTTGACCCTTTCAATACTTCGCAACAATGTTGCACAATAATTTAGGAGGTTCAGTAATGAACAAGAAACAATGGCTAGGCCTTGGTCTAGTAACTGTCGCTGCTATCGGACTTGCAGCATGTGGAAATCGTGCGTCTAAAAAAGATAGCGCAAACTCAGAATCTAAAACAGATTTGAAAGCTGCTATCATTACCGATACTGGTGGTGTGGATGACAAATCATTCAACCAATCTGCTTGGGAAGGTTTGCAAGCTTGGGGTAAAGAAAACGGTCTTTCTAAAGGGAACGGATTTGACTACTTCCAATCAACAGATGAATCTCAATATGCGACAAACCTTGATGAAGCTGTTTCTAACGACTACAAATTGATCTTTGGTGTTGGTTTTGCCTTGAGCGACTCTGTTAAAAAAGCTGCAAAAGACAACCAAGATGTGAACTATGTCATCATCGATGACCGTATTGAAGGACAAAAGAACGTAGCATCTGCTGTTTATGCCGATAACGAAGCTGGTTACCTTGCTGGTATCGCTGCTGCGAAAACTACAAAAACTAAACAAGTTGGTTTTGTAGGTGGTATGGAAAGTGAAGTTATCACTCGTTTCCGCGCTGGATTTGAAGCTGGTGTTAAATCTGTTGACCCATCTATCAAAGTTCAAGTAGACTACGCTGGTTCATTCGGTGACTCTGCTAAAGGTAAAACAATTGCTGCTGCACAATATGCTGCAGGTGCAGACGTTATCTACCAAGTAGCTGGTGGTACTGGTGCAGGTGTCTTCTCTGAAGCTAAAGACTTGAACGAGAAGAAAAATGAAGACGAAAAAGTTTGGGTTCTTGGTGTGGACCGTGACCAAAAAGCTGAAGGTGAATACACTTCTAAAGATGGTAAAAAATCTAACTTTGTATTGGCTTCAAGCTTGAAGAAAGTCGGAGAATCTGTAAAAGACTTGGCTAAGAAAACTGCTGATGGTAAATTCCCTGGCGGTAAAGTGATTACTTATAGCTTGAAAGATGGTGGAGTTGACTTGACAACTGACAATCTTTCTGCAGAAGCTAAAAAAGCTGTCGAAGACGCTAAAGCTAAGATCCTTGACGGGTCACTTAAAGTTCCTGAAAAATAATCATTGATTGGATCGGCCCGACCTTCAAGGGCCGTTCCTTTTAATAAATTGAGACATTTTTGTCTCAGTAAAATCTATTAGCTGTCCTAATAGGTTTTATTGAAATAAAAATTGATTTGAAAGGAAACACCCCACATGACACACGAATATGTCATCGAAATGCGTGAGATTACCAAAAAATTTGGTGACTTTGTAGCAAATGACAAGATTAATCTTCAGTTGCGCAAAGGTGAAATCCATGCACTTCTTGGAGAAAATGGTGCAGGGAAATCTACCCTGATGAATATGTTGGCTGGTTTGTTGGAACCAACTAGCGGAGACATCGTGGTAAATGGAAAAACTGTTAACCTAGACTCACCTTCAAAAGCAGCCTCTTTAGGAATTGGAATGGTGCACCAACACTTTATGTTGGTTGAAGCCTTCACTGTTGCTGAAAATATCATCCTTGGGTCTGAAACCACTAAACATGGTATTTTGGATCTTAAGAAAGCCAGTCAAGATATCCTTGATTTGTCTAAAAAATATGGCTTAGCAGTGGATCCAAATGCTAAAGTTGAGGATATTTCCGTCGGTGCGCAGCAACGTGTGGAAATTTTAAAGACGCTTTATCGTGGAGCCGACATCCTAATCTTCGATGAACCAACTGCGGTGTTGACACCAGCTGAAATCGAAGAATTGATGACAATCATGAAGAACTTGGCAAATGAAGGAAAATCTATTATCTTGATTACGCACAAGTTGGATGAAATCCGTGCTGTTTCAGACCGGGTAACAGTTATCCGTCGTGGTAAATCGATTGAGACAGTCGAGATTGGTGGAGCTACCAACCAAGACTTGGCCGAAATGATGGTCGGTCGTTCTGTTTCCTTTAAAACGGAGAAAGGTCCTTCTCAACCGAAAGAAGTCGTCTTGTCGATCGAAAACTTGGTTGTAAACGAAAACCGTGGTGTCCCAGCTGTTAAGAATCTTTCGTTGGAACTTCGTGCTGGTGAAATCGTCGGGATTGCAGGGATTGATGGAAATGGTCAGTCTGAGTTGATCCAAGCGATTACAGGTCTACGGAAGGTAAAATCCGGTTCAATCAAGATTAAAGGCAAGGACGTTGTAGGACTTCGCCCACGTCAAATCACAGAAATGAAGGTAGGGCACGTCCCTGAAGACCGTCACCGGGATGGATTAGTCCTTGATATGATGATCTCTGAAAACATTGCCCTTCAAACCTATTATAAAGAACCTCTTAGCAAGAATGGTATTTTGAATTATCCAAATATTACATCTTATGCCAAGAAGTTGATGGAAGAGTTTGACGTTCGTGCAGCCAGTGAAGTGGTACCAGCTAAGGCTCTCTCTGGAGGGAACCAGCAAAAAGCTATTATCGCTCGCGAAATTGATCGTGATCCGGATCTCTTGATCGTTAGCCAGCCAACTCGTGGATTGGACGTTGGAGCGATCGAATATATCCACAAACGTTTGATTCAAGAACGGGATAATGGGAAAGCTGTTCTGGTTGTCAGCTTTGAATTAGATGAAATTTTGAATGTTTCTGACCGTATTGCGGTTATTCATGATGGGAAGATCCAAGGGATCGTAACCCCTGAAACAACGAATAAGCAAGAACTTGGAATCCTCATGGCAGGTGGACAAGTAAAGGAGGGAGCATCAAATGAATAAGAATTTAAAACAAATTGCCGTTCCATTGGTGTCTGTCCTTTTAGGATTGGTCTTGGGTGCCATTATTATGTGGGCCTTCAGCTATGATGCCCTTTGGGGATATGAATTGTTGTTTAAAAAAGCCTTTGGTTCGATTAAGAGTTGGGGAAATATTTCCCGTGCCATGGGGCCACTGATTTTGGTTGCTCTTGGGTTTTCAGTAGCCAGCCGGGCCGGCTTCTTTAACGTTGGACTTCCTGGTCAGGCTTTTGCTGGATGGATCATGGCGACTTGGTTTGCCCTTTCCTTCCCAAATATGCCTCGCTTACTGATGATTCCGATGACCGTTTTGATTGCGGCTGTCGCAGGTGGATTTATTGGAGCGATTCCTGGTTTCCTTCGTGCCTATCTCGGAACCAGTGAGGTCATCATCACCATTATGATGAACTACATTGTTCTCTATGGTGGGAATGCCTTGATTCATAGCTTCCCAGCTTCCTTGATGAAAAATAAGGACTCAACCATTGATGTGGGAGCCAATGCTGTCTACCAGACGGAGTGGTTACGTAATTTGACGGACAAATCACAAATGAACATCGGGATCTTCTTTGCCATCATCGCAGTGGTGGTCATCTGGTTCTTGATGAAGAAAACAACACTTGGTTTTGAAATCCGTGCCGTTGGTCTCAATGCGAATGCGGCGGAATACGCAGGGATGTCTGCAAAACGGACCATTATCCTTTCTATGATCATTTCTGGTGCTCTTGCTGGTATTGGTGGGGTAGCAGAAGGTCTAGGGATTTACTCAAATGTCTACGTTCAAACCAGCTCAATGAGTGTTGGATTTAACGGAATGGCCGTTGCCCTTCTTGCGATGAATTCACCAATTGGTATTCCATTTGCTGCCTTCTTGTTTGGAGCACTTCAAATTGGGGGAGTTGGTATGAAGCCAGCTGCAATCCCTGAAGAAGTCGTTCAAATTGTGACAGCATCTATTATCTTCTTCGTATGTGCTCACTACATTATCGAAAAGATGATCTCGATGCGTTCAGCTAAAAAAGGAGGAGCAAACTAATGAGTATTGTAACGATTTTAAGTATTCTTGTTTCCTCTATGATTGTGTATGCGGCGCCGCTGATCTTCACAAGTATCGGAGGAGCATACTCAGAACACGCTGGGGTTGTTAACGTTGGTCTAGAAGGAATCATGGTTATGGGAGCCTTCTCAGGTATTATCTTTAACTTGACTTTTGAGCCTGAGTTAGGAAGTTTGACACCATGGTTGTCCTTGATCGTTGCTGCAGGGATTGGAGTACTCTTCTCCTTGATCCACGCGGTGGCAACCATTCATTTCCGTGCTGACCATATCGTCTCAGGTACGGTATTGAACTTGATGGCACCACCATTGGCGGTCTTCCTTGTCAAAGCAATGTACAACAAGGGGCAAACTGATAATATCAAAGTTGCCTTTGGGAAAACATCGATTCCGGTCTTATCTAAAATTCCGGTCATTGGAGATATTTTCTTCAACAATGCCAGCATCATCGGCTGGGTTGCGATTCTCTTTTCATTCTTTGCTTGGTTTATCATGTTCAAGACGAAATTTGGATTGCGTCTTCGTTCAGTTGGTGAACACCCACAAGCAGCAGATACATTGGGAATCAATGTATATAGAATGCGCTACTTAGGAGTGATGATCTCTGGTGCCCTAGCAGGAATCGGAGGAGCCATTTACGCTCAGTCAGTTTCTGTTAACTTCGCAGTAACTACTATTGTAGGTCCTGGATTTATCGCTCTCGCGGCTATGATTTTCGGGAAATGGAATCCAATCGGGGCCATGCTTGCTAGTCTCTTCTTTGGAGCTTCACAAAGTTTGGCTGTTATCGGGAATCAATTGCCTTTGCTTAAAGGTATCCCATCTATCTACTTGCAAATTGCGCCTTACGTCTTGACCATGGTTGTCTTGGCAGCCTTCTTTGGACAAGCAGTTGCACCAAAAGCAGATGGTGTTAACTACATTAAATCGAAATAATGCACAGAGAGAGGTTGGGACAAAAGTCCTAGCCTCTCAATTGTTTTTGGATTGTCGAGTAAGACGCAGTGGTTGAGTGGGCTCTACTACGCTGATTTTATAAGCTTTTACAGCCCTACTCAACTGTGCGGAGGTGGGACGACGAAATCGAATTCTAACGAATTACCGATTTCTGTCCCACGCTCTCTTTTGCTTTCTAAAGGCCCCTCTTAGTCGCAATTTCTTTAGATTTAGGGTACAATAAGAATACAACTTTTCACGTATTGGAGGAGCAGATGTTTAAGTGGATGAGACGCCTAATTGGCATGGTGATCGTTTTATTTATGTTATTAGTGATCTTGTTGGTTCCTGGCTCTATCCCTGAAGGGGAGCAACTGAGAAATGTGCAGGCAGGGAGTTCTTTGATTGAGTTGGCTCAAAATGCTGTTTCAAATGCCTCTGTGAGCACTGAAGGGCTCTCAACTGAGCTAAGTCTCAATTCAGTGCAATTGAGTCAGGTCGTAAAAACAAGTGCTGGATCCGCCCTTGACAATTCTGACTATCAAAAGATGGCATTAGGAATGGATGGCAATGACCTTCATGTCAAAGTTCCTGTATCATTAGGGCCAATCGATAGCTATCTAGATTTAACCATGACCGGTCAAGTTGAAAACAATGTCATGAATTTGACCGTGACCGGTGCTAAATTAGGGAAAATGCCCATTCCAAAATTCTTGGTTCTCAACTATTTGAAGGATCAATCCAATCAAAATGGAGGCGGCTTCACAGTGAATGGTGATCAAATCACCCTTGATATCCCTCAAGCAGGCTATAGCATCTCAAAAGCGAGAGTGGAAAATGGCAATGCTAAGGTAACTGTTAGTATATCCTTGTTTTAAGTCTTTGTAATTGGAGTTGTCATGCTTGTCTTTGAATTTTGTGCAGAGAATTTAACTTATATTGATAAGGCGATTGCTGCTGGGGCAGGTCGCATTGAACTGTGCGATAACCTGGCAGTAGGAGGGACCACACCTAGTATAGGTGTGATCAATGAAGCAATCAAACTGACAAGAGAGAAGTCCGTGGATCTATGTGTCATTATCCGACCCCGAGGTGGCGATTTTGTCTATACTGATCTGGAAGTCGAAGCTATGCTGACGGATATTCGTGCTGCGAAAGAAATAGGGGTTACTTGTTTTGTGCTGGGAGCGCTGACGAGCGATCGAAAGTTGGACCAGAGGATCATGCAGCTTTTACTAGCAGCCTGTGGAGAGGCAGAGGTTGTCTTTCATATGGCCTTTGATGAGTTAGCTCATACAGATCAGCTAGAAGCGATTGAGTGGCTTTCTGATCAGGGTGTAGCCCGCATTTTAACACGAGCCGGAAGTCCAGGTGACCCACTAGAGCAACGTTTTGCCCACTATCATCGTTTATTAGATGCGGCTAAGGGAAAGATTCAGATCCTGCCAGGTGGAGGTGTGACCCTTGACAATCGTCAGCTCTTTTTGGAGCAATTGGGCGTTTGTCAACTGCATGGCACGCGCATTGTGTTTTAAAAAAGAAACGATCACTGCTTGAAGTAGTTTTGAAGATCCGTTATCAAGGTTGGGGACGTTGTTTCCAGCCTCTTCTAGTGTAAAAATGAATAAGGGAGAGGAAATGTTTTTAGAGCATTATTTTGACCGGTACACCTTTCAGCCAGAAAAGGGATTGGCTTACGGATTTGAGAAGAAAGGGGCAGGCTATGAGTACCAGTGTCCCGTCTTATCGGACACTTTTCTCTTAAATGTCCAGGTCTGCGACCGGAAGATTTCTTTTCAGGTCTATGATCAGGATACAGGGGACGAGTATATCCAGATCCATCTGGAACAGCTACAAGGAAATTTCGTTGGCCAAGTCAGAGAAGCTTGTCAGGAAAGTCTTGCAAGGATCCGCCAAGCTTGTTTTGAGGTAGAAGAATTTCTCTATCCTCAAGCCAAGCGTCTCATGGCCTATATCTCCCTGCACTATCAGGGAACGATTGAGTATTTGTGGGAAAGATCTCCGGAATCCGGCGCTATTCGCCACCGAGACACCCTCAAGTGGTATGGTGTCTTTATGACCATTGATTGGAAAAAACTGGATGCTGGCAAGTCTGGGAAAATAGAAGTTTTGAATGTTAAGTCTGATCAAGTAGCCCATTTCATCCAGCAGAAAGGGATTTATCCAGCTTTTCATATGAATAAAAAATATTGGGTGAGTATCCCCTTAGATGGAACAATTGCTGATGAGGACTTGTTTGCTCTGGTGGATAGTAGCTGGCAACTCACCAAAAAGGGGAAATAAGATGAATCTGTTGAGGAAATTATCTTGGTTTTTTAATTTAGAGAAGAAGCGATACTTGATCGGGATAGGGTCCTTGATCTTGGTTAGTTTTTTAAACCTCATTCCTCCAAGAATCATGGGACTTGTGATCGATTTGATCGATAAAAGAAGGCTGACACTGGGGCAGTTAGTTGTGGATATCGCTCTTTTGGTTCTCGCAGCTCTAGCCATGTATGGCCTTCGTTTTGTCTGGAGACGCTATATTTTTGGGACGGCTAATAAGTTGGCTCGGATCTTGCGTTACCGTTTGTTTAAGCAATTTACGCTCATGTCTCCATCTTTCTATCAGCGTTATCGCACAGGGGATCTCATGGCCCATGCTACTAATGATATCAATGCGGTAACCATGTTTGCCGGTGGCGGGGTTATGTCTGCAGTGGATGCTTCCGTGACAGCCTTGGTGACCCTGGTCAGCATGTTTTTCATGATTGATTGGCGCTTAACCCTCTTAGCTATTTTGCCTCTACCGGTTATGGTGGTAGTGACTTCAGCTATTGGCCGCAAAAACCACAAAGCCTTCAAAGAGGCCCAAGAAGGCTTCTCAGAGCTGAACAACTTTGTTCAGGAATCCGTATCAGGAGTCAAGGTGACCAAATCTTTTGGTTTTCAGGCAGATGAGATTCGGGCTTTTGAAAAAACCAATCAAATGGTCTTTTCAAAGAATATGACTTCAGCCGGTTACAATGCTTTGTTTGATCCGACTACTCTTCTTTTTGTCGGTCTCTCCTATGTTTTGACGCTCTACTTCGGAGGGCTATTTGTTCAGGAAGGGAGCCTGACGGTTGGACAAATCGTAACCTTTATTACCTATCTCAATATGCTCGTCTGGCCCCTTCAAGCCATGGGCTTCTTGTTTAATATTAGTCAGCGTGCTAGTGTTTCCTATGATCGGATTGAGACACTTTTAGCAGAAATACCTGATATCCAAGATCCAAGTCAACCAGTCACAGACATTCAAAACGGAGATCTGGAATATGATATTGAAGAATTCGCCTATGAGAATGATCCTGTCCTTGAAAAGGTTGTCTTTCATTTTGAAAAAGGGCAAACCCTTGGAATTGTGGGTCCAACTGGATCTGGAAAGACTACCTTGTTGCGTCTCTTGCTTAGAGAGCACGACTTGGAGCAGGGAGATATCTTGCTAAATGGGATCTCCATCAAACATTATCGTTTAGAAGATCTTCGAAGCTTGATCGGCTACGTCCCTCAAGATCAGATCCTCTTTGCCATGACCATTCGAGAGAATGTCGCTTTTTCAGATCCACAGATCGAGGAAGAAGAGGTGATGAAGGCTCTGAGAACTTGTGGAGTCTATGAGGATATTCTGGCCATGCCAGACCAGATGGAGACAGTGCTGGGAGAGAGAGGAGTCTCTCTTTCTGGCGGGCAAAAGCAACGGATTGCCATGAGTCGTGCTTTGGTCATGAATCCTGAGATCTTGATCTTGGATGACTCCTTATCTGCAGTAGATGCTAAGACAGAACACCAAATCATTGAAAATATGAAGCAGGAACGCAAGGGGAAAACAACCATCATCACAGCCCATCGCCTATCAGCGATCGTTCATGCGGATTTGATTCTGGTAATGGAGAATGGACAGATCAAGGAGCGAGGAAATCACGAGGAATTAATGGCTCAAAAAGGTTGGTACTATGAAACCTACCAAGCCCAACAATTATCAGAAGAAATGGAGGGAAAGCTGAATGAAAACATCTGAAGCTCGTGTGATGAAGCGGCTCTTGACTTACATGTGGCGTTATAAGTGGTTAACAGCCCTAGCCTTAGCCTTTACCTTCCTGACTAGTCTGTTATTGACGGCGATCCCTCTTGCAGCTCGCTGGTACATTGACCACCTAGTGGATCCAACAGAAGCAGGCTCCCCAGTACTGACAACTTTTCAGTTTTTGATTCTCTACTATGGGTTATTCATTGGTCGCGTGCTGGCGACTTACCTGAGCCAGTTAACCTTTGCGCGCGTATCCAATTCTATCGTAAGAGACATTCGTCTAGATATTTTCAAAAATCTTCAAAGGCTGGGCATGTCCTTTTATGACCAGACAGCAGCAGGTTCGATTGTTTCGCGTGTGACCAATGATACCCAGGCAGTCGCAGATATGTTTTCTACGGTCTTTTCAAGCCTGGTTTCATCCTTTTTACTTTTTCTAGTCACCCTGGTAACCATGTTTAGCTTGGACTGGCATTTGACTATTTGGATCCTGCCTTTTCTTCCCATCATTTGGTTTTCCATCCGTCTCTATCGCAAGTTATCCAATCGCTTGGTCAAGATGACCCGACAAAAATTATCAGATATCAATGTGAAATTATCGGAATCCATTGAAGGAATGCGGATCGTGCAGGCCTTTCGTCAAGAAAAGCGCTTGACGGATGAATTCGAACAGATTAATGGGGAACATTTGGACTATGCCAACCGATCTGTAGATGTCAATTCCCTCTTTTTGAGGCCAGCTATGACCCTGTTACAGGTCCTGGCTTATGCGGTTATTCTAACCTTTTTCGGCCTAAATTGGCGTAACTCTGGCTTTACAGCCGGTCTTATCTATGCCTTTATCCAGTATGTTAGCCAGCTTTTCCAACCCTTGATTGATGTTACGCAGAACTTTGCTACCTTGCAGACCTCAACCATTTCTGCAGGTCGTGTCTTTGAAATGATGGATCGAGACGACTATGAGCCCAAGCAAGCTGGTAGCCTGAAAGAAATTGAGCGGGGGGATATTCGTTTTGAGGATGTATCTTTTTCTTATGATGGCAAACGGGATGTCCTAAAAGAGATCTCCTTTGAGGTCAAAAACGGACAAACCATCGCTTTTGTTGGTCATACTGGTTCTGGTAAATCCTCTATTATTAATCTCTTCATGCGCTTTTATGAATTTGATCGTGGCCGGATCTTGATTGATGGACAGGATATCAAGGACTACAGCCAGAAAGCCTTGCGCAAGTCCATTGGTCTAGTGTTGCAAGAGCCTTTCCTCTATCATGGAACCATTGCTTCTAATATCCGGATGTACCATGAAGAACTGACTGATGAGGAAATCCGACAAGCAGCCGCATTTGTGGATGTAGCAGACTTTATTGAGAGTCTACCTGGTGGCTATGATCATCCGGTAACAGTGCGGGGGTCTACCTTATCGACCGGTCAGCGTCAGCTTCTGGCTTTTGCTCGAACGATTGCTGCCCAGCCTAAGATCCTCATTTTGGATGAGGCAACTGCCAATATCGACCAAGAGACGGAAGAGATGATCCAAAATTCTCTGAAGAAGATGCGCCAAGGGCGGACAACCATTGCCATTGCCCATCGTCTTTCTACCATCCAAGATGCCGATTGCATCTATGTTCTCGATAAAGGAAAAATCATCGAATCGGGCAATCACGATCAACTCATTGCTCTAGGAGGAACGTATAAGAAAATGTATGATCTCCAGGCTGGTATGATGAAATAAGGACAAACAAGGAGAGTGGGACAGAAATCGGTAATTCGTTAGAATTCGATTTCGTCGTCCCACCTCCGCACAGTTGAGTAGGGCTGTAAAAGCTGATGAAAACAGCGTAGTAGAGCCCACTCAACCACTGCGTCTTGCTCGACAATCCAAAAACAAGAGGCTAGGACTTTTGTCCCAGCCTCTTGTTTTTCTTCTTTGAAAGCTGTAAAATAAAGAAAAGAATAGAAAAAGGGAGCATACACCATGTCAAACGATCTGATCATGATGGGAGTTGTCATTGTCTTATTTGGACTTTATTTCACTCTTCAAGTTGAGCTCAATAAAGTCAGAAATCAATTCACTCACTATCTTCTTAAACCAGGTAGTATTTCTAAGGAACAAAAAGAGAAGTACCTCAAAGAACCAGAGATGGAAGCGATTCGCCTGATTCGTCTCGATTATCGGATCGGCCTTCAAAATGCCAAACGTGTTTATGAGCAATTGAAGAAATAAGAAAAACCCTCGTATAGTCTATACGAGGGTTTCTCTTTCAAAAAAAGGCGTAAGCTTTGGTAAAACATTGGCCACATCTGCTGATTTGATCTTGGCGAGTTGATAAGGACAAGCAGTGATGTAGGCTACTTCAAAGAAATCAAGCGGGAGTCCACTGTGTTTTAAGGCAGCAAGAGATTGAACTTGGCTGAGTTCTAAAAGGATCCCATCGTGGGTCAGGGTCAGATGAGGTAGAGGAGACTGGGCCATCAAGGTCTTTAGACTAGCTTCTTCCTCTTTTTTTCTGGCTAGGAGTCGCTTTTTATTGGTCAGATACATACCGTTATCAATGTAGAGACTCAAGGCCTTTTGCATGATCAGATTGCTATCATAGTCCAGAATCGTCTTATAGGTCAAGACCGGCTTAAGAAGGGCTTGGGGAAGGATCATGGAAGTGATGCGAAGAGCAGAAAAGAGATTGGTCGAAAAAGATTTGATATAGATGACCCGGTCCTTTTGATCCAAATAATGAAAAGATGGAGCATTGCTGCCATCAAGATCTCCCAGATAGTCGTCCTCAACAAGGTAGACATCATATTGATCAGCTAGTTGCAAGATGGCTTCTTTCTGCTTGGTCGAATAGCTATGGCCAAGCGGATAGTGAAAACGAGGGATCGTGTAGAAGAATTTGATATGGCCACTTTTGAAAATCTCTTCAAGCTCCTCGAGATCAATTCCCGTTAAATTACGTTGAATGGTACGGTAGGCAAGTTGCTGCGAATCTAAGAGTTGATTCATCCGATGATAAGTCGGCTGCTCAATCAAGATCTGAGATTTTTTATTGGGAAAGTCAATTTGGCTGAGGATATTGAGTGCCTGTTGTGTACCAGAAGTTAAAACGATCTGATCCGCAGTCGTATAAATGCTTTCTTCCTTCAATAAGCCTTGAATCGATTGGCGTACTTCTGGTAACCCTGCTTGGTCTGAAAAATTATTAAAAAGATAATTCTCACGACCAATCAAGGTTTCATTGATACAGGTTCGGAAATCTTCAAAAGCCTGGTTGCGGTCTTTCTCTAATTTTAGTGGAAGATCCTCATGTTGGTCAGGTTCCTGCTCCAAAACATAGTAGCCACTTTGAGGTTTTGCGTAGAGAAAGTGCTGGTAGGTTAAATCCAGCAGGGCCCGTTGCACCGTATCCTTACTACAAGAAAATTGACTAGCTAGCTGGCGAACGGAGGGAATTTTCTGACCGGTCACCAGTTCTCCGTCTTGAATGGCTTTTTTTAGAACATGAATAATTTCTTGGTATTTGCTCGTCTTCATCCTGACTGTCCCCATACAGTTTTTTTCTATTGTACAGAAAAAATCACAAAAAAACCACTCCGAAGAGTGGCGGCAGTATTACATAAAGTAAACAATGGCTAAATACTGAAGGGCAGAAGCGGCAAGGATGAAAAGGTGCCAAATCATATGGAAATATGGTTTTTTCTTGGCATAAAAGCCAGCTCCAACCGTGTAGCACAGACCGCCCATGAGCATGAGACCCCAGAAGATCGGATTGGTTTGGCTTACGATTTGGGGAATAATAAAGATAACCAACCAGCCCATGATCAAGTAAAGAGCGAGACTGAACTTTTCATTGACTTTTTTGGCAAAGATTTTGTAGAGAATACCAAAGATGGTGGTCCCCCATTGGATCAAGATAATGCTGTAGCCCATCCAGTTGTTCATCAAGGTGAGGACAACTGGTGTGTAACTACCTGCGATCGCAATGTAGATCATGGAATGGTCGATAATACGAAGCACATACTTTTGAGGTGAATCGTAAGACATAGCATGGTAGACGGTCGAAGACAGAAACATCAAAAATAGACTGATCACAAAGATAGAAGTCCCAAAAGCACTAAGCAGACCGTGTTGCTCAAAGCTATAGACTGCTGAGATCGGAAGTAAGATCAACATGAGGAGGGCGCCAACAGCGTGGGTTACGCTATTGGCGATCTCTTCTCCAAAGGATAATTTTTTACTTAGTTTCATGGTATAATTCATCAGTTTCTTCCTCCGTTTTTACTGGTTGAATATAAGATAGGGTTTCAAGATAAAGTTGAACTGTCTGACAGGCAGAGCGAATGATGGGAGCGATCGGCTCTTTTTGCTCATTGAGATAAGCGACAAAGCTATTATAGAGAAGATCTGAACTCGCCTGGTCCTGCAAGAAATTTAAGGTAGAAGCGATCTCCTGAATAGAAAAGACAGTTTTTAAGGTTGTAATAGCAATCAAGCGAGCTACCTGTCTACGCTGGTATTTCTTCTTATCTGGTTTTTCGACATAGCCATGTTTTACGTAATTGTTGATCATGGCAGCCGTCAAGCCCTTGTCTGAAGAAGAGAGAACAGGTGCACAGGTTTTATTGACATAAAGTAGGACCTGATCGAGATAGAGGTCTAGCTCAGGCAGTTGCTCCCACGTTGGATAGGAAAAAGTGGACACGAAATCTTCACCTTTCTTTAATCTAGTTTTCATAACTAGATAATAACATTAATAAAAACTCCTGTCAAGAAAATTTGAAAAATATGGTACAATAGACCTATGAAAGTATTAATTCCATCCGCCAAAGAACTGAACGAACAGGCTCGTATCGTCGAGCCCCAACCCTTGTCAGAGAACACAAAAACTATCCTCCAAGCTTTGAAGGCATTCTCCCTAGAAGAATTAGCGACCTTTTACGGGATCTCAGAAGAAAGAGCCCTAGTAGAAAAGGAAAGAATTGAAGCTCTGTTAGCTGGGAGTGCTAAAACCTATCCTGCTTTGGAACTGTTTGATGGCCTTATGTACCGTAGTATCGAGCGTCAAGACTTATCCGAAAAAGAGCAGGCTTATCTGCAGGAGCATTTGTTGATCACGACTGCTTTATACGGTGTACTACCTGCCTATGAAGGGATAGCTCCCCATCGCTTGGATTTTATGATGAAGCTAAAACCAGCTGGAAAATCTCTAAAGGCACTTTGGAAAGAGGACTATGATCAGGCAGTAGAAGGTGAGGAGCAGATCTTATCCCTTTTGTCTTCTGAGTTTGAACAGGTCTTTTCAAAAGCCATTCGTGAGCGAATGATTCGGATCAAATTCATGGAGAATCGTGGTGGGACACTAAAGATTCATTCAACGATTTCAAAGAAAGCACGTGGGGCTATGGTGACAGCCATGATGAAGGAAGAAATCACCCATCTAGAAGATCTGAAATCACTAGAAGTAGCAGGTTTCTCTTATCGTGAGGATTTATCGCAAGAGAAAGAATGGATCTTTGTGAAAGAATAAATAAAAATATTCCTGAGAAGCGTCAGGAATATTTTTTTGATCTGTTAGATAAAGAGAATACACGATGAAAACTCCAAAATAGAGGATTTTGGAGTCAGAATCGTCTTGAGCAGTAGGCTTAGGCGATATGTTTGAATTTCTTCAAGAGTTCTGTCAACTCAGCTTGCTCGCCGCTATTAAAGACTTGCATCAAGCGTTGAATATTTTTGATATGATCTGGAAGAGCTTCTTCGATCTTTTTACGACCGGCATCTGTAATAGATACAAGATAAGCACGGCGGTCTTCTGGATCGGTTTCGCGTGTAATCCAACCATCGCGGACCATATTGCGAATAACCACAGTCATATTTCCAGAGGTCGCAAGAATGCTATCAATTAGATCTTGAATGCGAAGATCGCCTTTGCTGTACAAGGTCTCAAGTACAGAGAATTGAGTTGGTGTCAACTGGTGCTTTTTAAAGATATGAGCCTCAGACGCACGGATCAATCGTTCTGCCTTGTGGAAGACGATCATGGTTTTTAAATCTACGTTTGCTTCTTTGAATAATCTCTTTAAATTTTCCATATCTATATTTTATCAATAAATAGTATTTCTGTCGTTTAATTTTATTTTCAAATTAGTTACAAAATTGTGACAAATTTATTAAACTATGAACAAATGATAGCAAAGGTGTTAATTTTAGTTTGTTTATCAAACAATTTTATACTAAAACATTGTAACAGGTATGAAATATTAGTAACAATTCTTTCTTGAAAATCTATAGAATTCTAGGTGGCTTTGGTGTATAATGGGGGAGTGAAACAGAAAAATAATCTTTTTATAGTATGGCAACATATAATAGGAATCTGTATCTTAGTGTTGACGGTCCTTTTTTCTTGGCTATTTCTTGCTGAAAAAACTTCTGATCGCTTGGAGGATCAAATGGCACAAGCAAGAAAAATAGCCCTGTCTCATTCTTCGATTGCGACCATTGAGACGGAGAGTTTCTTTCATGGCAAAGAAGCCTATCTTTCCTTTATTGGCAAGGACCAAGAGGGGCAAGAACTAGCGGTTTTGGTGGCGCAGGCGGATGATGCAGTCTATACCTACCCTTTGAAAGAAGGAGTTGGTTCCAAAGAGGCAGCTTCCGTCGTCAAAGAGAAGAGTCAGGACGCGATTGATCGGGTAACTTTTGGACGCTTTAAAGGCAAACCGATCTGGGAAGTCAAGGCCGGGAGCTCCTATTATGTGGTGGATTTCAAGACTGGAAAAGTCACCGGTGTTTTTTAAGATTTGAGGAGGAAATATGAAATTATCAAATCGTGTATTGGAAATGGAAGAAAGTGTGACCTTGGCTGCAAATGCGCGTGCCAAAGCTTTGGCAGCAGAAGGTCGTGATATCTTAAGTTTGACCCTGGGTCAACCTGACTTTGCGACTCCAAAAAATATTCAAGAAGCAGCAGTCGCATCGATCGAGGATGGTCGCGCTAGCTTTTATACGGTAGCATCTGGACTTCCAGAATTGAAGGATGCCATTAGCGACTACATGAAGGAGTTTTATGGCTATGCTGTGAACCGCAATGAAGTAGTGGTTGGTACTGGAGCCAAGTTTATTCTTTATGCTTTCTTTACATCTGTTATCAATCCAGGTGATGAAGTCATCATTCCAACACCTTGCTGGGTTTCTTATGTAGACCAGGTCAAGATGGTAGAAGGAACACCTGTTACTTTCCAAACAACAGAAGAAAATCACTTCAAGGCAACGGTAGAGCAATTGGAAGCAGCACGGACAGACAAGACCAAGGTGGTCTTGCTGAATTCGCCATCCAATCCAACAGGAATGATCTACAGTAAAGAAGAACTCCAAGCAATCGGAAATTGGGCTGTCGAACATGACATCTTGATTTTGGCAGACGATATCTATGGGCGATTGGTCTATAATGGCAATACCTTTACGCCTATTTCTAGCTTATCAGAAGCGATTCGCAAGCAAACGATCGTGATTAACGGAGTTTCTAAAACCTATGCTATGACTGGTTGGCGGGTTGGTTTTGCAGTGGGTGATCCAGAGATTATTGGAGCCATGGCCAAGGTGATCAGCCAAACAACTTCCAACTTAACAACCGTTTCCCAATATGCCGCAATCGAAGCCCTCACAGGAGACCAATCTTCTATTGAGATCATGCGCCAAGCTTTTGAGGAGCGTTTGAATACTATTTATCCTTTGTTGAATGAAGTGCCTGGTTTTGAAGCCATCAAACCTCAAGGAGCCTTCTATCTCTTCCCAAATGTCAAGAAGGCCATGGAGATGAAGGGGTACACGGATGTGACGGAATTTACCACAGCAATTTTAGAAGAAGCAGAGGTTGCTTTAGTAACGGGAGCTGGCTTTGGTGCTCCTGAAAATGTTCGCTTGTCTTATGCGACAGATTTGGATACCCTGAAAGAAGCTGTTCGCCGACTCAAGGCCTTTATGGAAAAATAAAATTACAAGATCCTTAGTAATGAGCTGAGGATCTTTTTCTTTTAAAAAAAATCTTGTTTTCACAGGTAGAATCTAGCACTGAAAGCCTTTTTATGATACAATTAAGAAGATAATGTCTTCGGACAAGTTTAACGAGAAAAGGAAGATGAATGATGACAAAACGGATTACTATCATCGAAGTAAAAGACTATGTTGGTCAAGAAGTGACCATCGGTGCTTGGGTGGCCAACAAATCAGGTAAAGGAAAAATTGCTTTCTTGCAATTGCGTGACGGGACTGCCTTTTTCCAAGGTGTGGCTTTTAAACCAAACTTTATCGAAAAATTCGGCGAAGAAGTGGGGCTTGAAAAATTTGATACCATCAAACGCTTGAGCCAAGAAACATCAGTGTTTGTAACTGGTATTGTCAAAGAAGACGAGCGTTCTAAATTTGGTTACGAATTGGATATTACAGACATCGAAGTGATCGGTGAATCTCAAGATTACCCAATCACTCCTAAAGAACACGGGACAGACTTCTTGATGGACAACCGTCACTTGTGGTTGCGTTCACGCAAACAAGTTGCCGTTATGCAAATCCGTAATGCTATCATCTATGCAACTTATGAGTTCTTTGATAAGAATGGCTTCATGAAGTTTGATAGCCCCATTCTTTCAGGAAATGCGGCGGAAGATTCAACTGAATTGTTTGAAACAGACTATTTCGGAACACCAGCCTACTTGAGCCAATCAGGTCAGCTTTATCTGGAAGCTGGTGCTATGGCTCTTGGTCGCGTCTTTGACTTTGGTCCAGTATTCCGTGCTGAAAAATCTAAGACTCGTCGTCACTTGACTGAGTTCTGGATGATGGACGCTGAGTACTCTTACTTGACACACGATGAGTCACTTGACTTGCAAGAAGCTTATGTCAAAGCTTTGCTTCAAGGTGTTTTGGACCGTGCTCCTCAAGCTTTGGAAACCTTGGAACGTGATACAGAGCTCTTGAAACGCTACATTGCTGAACCATTCAAACGGATCACCTATGATGAAGCCATTGATCTCTTGCAAGAGCATGAAAATGATGAAGATGCGGATTATGAGCATTTGGAACATGGTGATGACTTCGGCTCACCACATGAAACTTGGATTTCAAACCACTTTGGTGTGCCAACATTTGTCATGAACTACCCAGCAGCTATCAAGGCCTTCTACATGAAACCAGTTCCTGGAAATCCAGAGCGCGTGCTTTGTGCAGACTTGCTTGCTCCAGAAGGCTATGGAGAAATCATCGGTGGCTCTATGCGTGAGGAAGACTACGATGCCCTTGTTGCAAAAATGGATGAACTTGGCATGGATCGTACAGAGTATGAATTCTACCTTGACCTTCGTAAATACGGTACAGTTCCACACGGTGGATTTGGTATTGGGATTGAGCGTATGGTAACCTTCGCAGCTGGTACAAAACACATCCGTGAAGCTATTCCATTCCCACGTATGTTGCACCGTATTAAACCTTAATAGACGTAAAAACGCCATTAGGCGTTTTTCACTTTTATCTGCTTCAAAAAACTATGAAAGGAATTTCAATGCTGAAAATAGACATCATTGATGGGAAAGAATACGAAGAAGGCCAAGGATCTTTGATTGCGGATCTGGACCATTCCATTCAACAGATGCTCAAGACATCCTATCCGGAAAGTCAAATGGATGATTTTATCACGTATAAAAATTTGAGCCAATATTGTATGGATTATCTAGGTCAGATTATTGAGCGTGCCAATGATAAAAACGAAGCCATTAAACAGCAGGTGACAGGTGTCATGCCCGAAAGCGAGCGCCCCTTTAACGTTGAAGACCGCTTGACAGCCAGCTATACCTTCGGTCAGCGGGTGGCGGATTCTGTTGCGCGCTTCGGTGGTTCTTGGACCTTTATTATTAGCTTCATCATGATGATGGCTATCTGGATGTTGATCAATGTCTTGCATCCCTTTGGCTGGAATTTTGACCCTTATCCTTTCATCTTGCTCAATCTAGCACTTTCTACGATTGCGGCGATTCAAGCTCCTTTGATCATGATGAGCCAAAACAGGGCGGCAGATTACGATCGCTTGCAAGCACGAAATGACTTTAACGTCAATATGGAATCTGAACGGGAAATTCGCTTGTTGCATACGAAGATTGACCATATGGTGCAACAAGACCAGACGGATTTACTGGAAATTCAAAAGTTGCAAACCGAATTGTTGGTGTCCTTGTCTAATCAAGTGGCCCAGCTGCGTCAAGAAATGGATCAAGAAAAAATGAAGGAGGTGGAGAAGATGTAGGCAAATCTAAGTAAGTCTTTTAGAAACACTTATATAATCTATTGAAAGAGGAAAAACAATGTTTAAAAGAACTTACAAACGCAATATTTCACTCCTAGCAGGTCTGGAATTTACATCTTATTTTGGAATCACCAGTTTTTGGATTCTCTTTTTTATTCAAAATGGTCTTTCTTTGCTTCAGATTGGTTTATTAGAGAGTATCTTTCATGGGACGAGTCTCTTGTGTGAGATCCCATCGGGAATGCTAGCCGATCGCTTTAGCTACAAGACCAATCTCTACTTGGCTCGCTTGTCCAGTATTGGATCTTCGATCTTGATTTTATTTGGTCAGGGGAATTTTTGGATCTATGCCATTGCCATGATGGTCAATGCTTGGTCTTATAATTTTGACTCGGGGACCAGTACAGCTTTCTTATTTGATTCAGCAGTAGAAGCGGGCCAAAAGGACCGTTATCTTCAGATTTCTAGCTTTTTGTCTGGGGTGGCCGAAGTCACCCGAACGTTAGGTACAGTGGTGGCAGGCTTCTTGATTCACGGAGCATTGGCTTGGACCTATTATATTGCTATCGGGCTATCCTTGATTTCCATTCTTTTGATCTTTCTAATGAAAGAGCCAGAGAGCAAGAGTGATGAAAGAAGTCACTTGACCTTAAAGCGGATATTGGAGGTAGTGAAACAAGAATGGCAGGAAAAACCAGTCTTGTTTTACTGGATGCTCACCTATCAGTTGGTAGGGACCATCATGTGTATGTTTTATTTTTACTACCAACAGAAAATTAGTGACTTAACTAGTTGGCAAGTTTCGCTTATCATGTTGATTGGTAGTGGATTCAATCTCCTAGCGGTTTATTTGGCCAGTCAAATCGGGAAAAAATGGAATAGTAATCAAGTCTTTCCGATTCTGGTTGCACTGACTGGGTTGGCCTTGTTTTTGGTAGGTTTGAAGACTCCATTCGCCTATTTGAGTGTCTATCTCTTGACCAATGCCCTTTATGCAGTTTATCAACCCATCTACTACAATGATTTACAAGCTTATCTGCCTTCCAGTGTGCGAGCAACCATGCTGAGTATCAATTCGATGATGTTTAGTCTATCTATGATTGTCATCTTCCCTTTGACTGGTTGGTTGATCGATACTTGTGGATTTGTAGCAGTCTTTCTTGTGCTAGGCCTTATAACATTCCTATCTTTCCCTCTCTTACTGATTGGTTTAGGGAGAATGGGCAAGACCTTAAGCGAGGTGACAAAGACTGAATAAAACTTATAGGGTTCTTGAGTCTAACAAGATTTAAATAGCAGAAAAACTGAACAATCCTTCTATGCTATGTAGGAATAGTAAGATTGAAGACAAAGTCATCTTAGAAACTTTCCTTAGGCGAGGACGGACGTCAGCGAACTTCTATGAAGTTCCATGACTAATTATTGAGCCTAAGGTCTCAATAATTCCGAGTGCTAGAAACAATAGTGTTTCTAGCACTTTTCTCACAGCGGAAAGTTTCAGTAGATGATTGAATAGCTCTAACAAATAAAATTATTTTATCTTTATAGAAGTTAATTAATTTGTATAAAAGAGCAGTTTGTCTACGTTCTCATACTCTCTGCTTGGCAGGGAGAGTTTTTTTGTCAGTTATAATTGTGGTAAAATAGGTATATCCTATTTAAAAAGAATCGAGTTGTATGAAATCATTATTAAAGTATTTTAAGGGCTATCTATGGGAAACTTTTCTAGGGCCCGTTTTTAAACTCTTAGAAGCTATTTTTGAATTGTGTGTCCCCTTAATCATCGCCCACTTAGTCGATCAGGTCATTCCAAAAAAGGAAACGAGCGCAGTGGTGATGACGGTCGGTGTTTTGTTTTTATTTGCGAGCTTTGGTGTCGTCGTAGCTATTACGGCCCAGTATTTTTCTTCTAAAGCAGCTGTCGGCTTTACCCGAGAGATGACCAAGGATTTGTATGATAAGATCTTATCACTTCCAAAGGACAAGCGAGATAGGATCGGGACTTCTAGTTTGGTAACCCGTCTCACTTCTGATACCTATCAAATCCAGGTTGGGATCAATCTCTTCTTGCGGCTTTTTTTGAGGGCACCGATTATTGTCTTTGGAGCTATCATCATGGCCTTCACCATCAGTCCTAAATTAACCCTTTGGTTCTTGGGGATGGTAGCGATTTTAACCCTGATTATTGTGATCATGTCACGGCTTGTCAATCCGCTCTTTGCTAAGATTCGGAAAATCACAGACCGGATGGTTACGGTGACGCGTCAGCAATTTCAAGGGATGCGGGTGATTCGAGCCTTTGGACAAGATGCTAGTGAATTAGAGGATTTTAGAGAGGTCAATCAGGGCTACAAGATCTGGCAAATTCGCGCTGGTATCTGGTCTAGTTTGGTGAGCCCCTTGACCTTCCTTGTGGTCAATACGACCTTGGTTTGTGTCATTTGGCAAGGACAATTGAATATCTCTGCTGGTCTTTTAACCCAAGGGATGTTGGTCGCTTTGGTCAATTATTTATTACAAATTTTAACAGAATTGATCAAACTGGCTATGCTGGTCACGTCTTTAAATGTCAGCTATATTTCAGCCAAGCGTGTGCAAGAGATTTTCGATTTGAAGGAAGAAGACCTCTTAGAAGCTTTGTCAGTAGAAACTGCAACAGAGCAAGAAGCAATCAGCGCAGAGAAAGTTTCTTTCACTTATCCAACGGCTTCAAGCCCAGCTCTAGAAAATATTTCCTTTGATCTGGATCATGGACAGATGTTGGGAATTATCGGTGGTACAGGATCTGGGAAGTCTACTCTGGTTCAGTTATTGAGTCATTTGTATGCCGTGAGTCAGGGAAAATTAGCCCTCTATCATCAAGGTCGCTCTCCTCAAACCCTCAAGGAGTGGCGGGAGTGGGTAGCTGTTGTCCCACAGAAGGCAGAGCTCTTTAGAGGGACTATCCGCTCGAATCTCTTACTAGGGATGGAAGAAAATCTATCGGATGAAGATTTGTGGTGGGCCCTAGAAACAGCTCAGGCGGCTGATTTTGTCCGTGAAAAAGAAGGACAACTCGATGAGCCAGTGGAAGCCTTTGGTCGAAATTTCTCAGGTGGCCAACGTCAGCGGTTGACCATTGCGCGTGCCCTTTTGAAGAAGGCTCCTTTCTTGATTCTGGATGATTCAACTTCTGCCTTGGATTATTTGACGGAAGCACGTCTCTTAAAATCGATAAAAGAAGAATTGAGTGATACGAGTTTGATCTTAGTATCTCAACGAACCAATAGTCTCAAGTCTGCTGATCAGATTTTAGTCTTGAACAAGGGACATCAAGTAGGACTGGGAAATCACGATTTCCTTTTGTCTACCAATGAGATTTATCAAGAAATTCATTATTCACAACACGGGAGGGAGGAAGCATGAGTCAAAAACGTTCTAGTTATGTAAAACGTCTGTTTAGAGATTTTGCTCACCATCCCGGGCTCCTGATTCTAGCTAGTCTCGGAACCATCGCTCAAGTGGCCTTAACAGTCTGGTTACCGATCCTGATTGGACATGCGGTTGACTTGGTCATTAATCCTCAAGGGATGAAAGTCTTAAGGCCTGTTTTGATCCAAATGGTTCTGGTCATTGTGGCCAATACCTTGATCCAATGGATCAATCCCTTGTTATACAATCAATTGGTCTATCGTTTTAGCCAAAGCCTAAGAGCAGAAGTGATGGAAAAAGTACACCGCTTGCCCTTGTCTTATCTAGATAAACAAGGGAGCGGGGACTTCGTCAGTCGCCTCACGACCGATGTAGAGCAACTCAATAGTGGTCTTCTGATGGTCTTTAACCAGTTCTTTGTTGGCCTCTTAACCATTCTTGTCACTATCGTGACGATGGCGGAATTGGATTTCTTTATGATGGTGGCGGTTCTGGTCTTGACCCCTTTATCTCTCTTGATTGCTCGTTTTATTGCCAAGCGTTCTTATACGCTTTTCCAAAAGCAGACCAAGGCGCGTGGTCTTCAAACCCAGTTGATCGAAGAGTCTTTGACCCAGGAAAGTTTGATCCAGTCCTTTAATGCTCAGGATCAATTCCGTAAGGCTTTTAAAGGGACGAATGAAAGCTATGCCAATTATTCCCAATCCGCTGTCTTTTATTCCTCAACTGTCAACCCTGCCACTCGCTTTGTGAATGCCTTGATTTATGCAGTAGTGGCTGGATTTGGTGCTGTACGTATTATTTCGGGATCTCACTTTACTGTTGGTCAATTGGTGACCTTCCTCAATTATGTCAACCAATACACCAAGCCCTTTAATGATATCTCCTCTGTATTGTCAGAACTCCAAAGTGCCCTTGCCTGCGCAGAGCGTTTATATAGCGTTTTGGATCAAGCTGAGGTCGAAGAGACAGGGCAACGGGTTCTGGAAAGTCAGAATGTCAAAGGTGCGATTGGTTTTGAACACGTCACATTTGGCTATGATTTGGGGCGGACTTTGATCAAAGATCTAACCATTCAGGTTCCAGCCGGCAGTAAGGTTGCCATTGTAGGACCTACAGGAGCTGGAAAGTCGACCTTGATTAATCTGCTCATGCGTTTCTACCCTGTTAACTCTGGAGAGATCACGATTGATGGGGTGCCAATTACGGACTACACCCGTGCTTCTTACCGCCAACAGTTTGGTATGGTTTTGCAAGAAACCTGGCTCAAGGTCGGGACCATTCATGAAAATATCGCCTTTTCTCGTCCAGATGCAACTAGAGAAGAAGTCATCGAAGCAGCCAAAGCAGCCAATGCAGATTTCTTTATCCGGCAGTTGCCACAAGGGTACGATACCTATCTTTCAGATGCTGGAGAGTCTTTGTCTCAAGGACAACGCCAACTCTTAACGATTGCGCGGGTTTTCCTTTCAGTTCCTAAGATTTTGATCCTGGATGAGGCGACATCCTCCATCGATACTCGGACTGAGGTCTTGATTCAAGATGCCTTTAATCAGCTCATGAAGGGACGGACTAGCTTTATCATTGCTCACCGCTTGTCGACCATTCAAAATGCCGATATAATCCTTGTCATGGTGGATGGCGATATTGTTGAGAATGGCACTCATGAAGAGCTAATGGAAGCGCAAGGTGTTTACTACAAGATGCAGACAGCTCAGCAACAGATTAGTTAGAATGTAGACAAACTATTTTTAAAGTAAATAAGTAAAGTGATTCTGTAAAGAAATAAATATCTACCTAATTTGTATAACGAATTAAGAGAACATTAAAACTTTCCGCCGTGAGAAAAGTGCCTGAAACAATTTAGTTTCAGGCATTCGGGAGTTTTGAAACTTTAGGTTCAAAACTAAGTCATGGAACTTCGTAGAAGTTCGCTGACGTCCGTACTCACCTAAGGAAAGTTTTTAATATGTCTTTATCTTCAATCTAAGCATTTTCAAATCTGAAAATGCTTTTTTAGACTAAAAAAACATCTAGCAAAATTGCTAGATGCTTCAGAAACCACTCGTTATTTTATCATTTTAAACGTTTAGAACCTTATCCAAGAATTCTTTCAAACGTGGGTGTTGTGGGTTGTCGAAGATTTGGTCTGGTTTGCCATCTTCGAGGAATTCACCGTCTGCGGTGAAGATGACGCGGTTGGCTACTTGGCGGGCAAATCCCATCTCGTGGGTAACGATGATCATGGTCATGCCTTGCTCTGCTAACTCTTTCATAACGTTCAATACATCTCCAACCATCTCAGGGTCAAGGGCAGAAGTAGGTTCGTCAAAGAGCATAATATCTGGATTCATGGCAAGTCCACGTGCGATAGCCACACGTTGTTTTTGACCACCGGAAAGGCTGTTTGGATTGGCATCGGCTTTATCTGCGAGTCCAACTTTTTCCAACAATTCCATCCCGACTTTTTGAGCTTCTTCACGGGTCATCAGTTTGTGCTCTACTGGCGCAAACATGATGTTTTCAAGGACGCTCATGTGAGGGAAGAGGTTGAAGTGTTGGAAAACCATCCCAATATTTTCACGGACCAAATCAACATTGGTTTTTGGATCGGTTAGATCATATCCATTAACTGTAATTTGACCTTTTGTAACTTCTTCGAGGAGATTGAGACTACGAAGGAAGGTCGATTTACCAGAACCAGACGGTCCGATAATGCAGACCACATCCCCTTCGTAGAATTTTGCTGAGATTCCTTTTAAGACCTCATTTTCACCATAGTATTTGTGGAGGTCATGGACATCAATTTTTAATTTAGCCATTAGTTAACCTTCTTTTCTAATTTTTTTGCAAATCGTGTTAGCAAGGTGATAATCACGAGGTAGAAGACGGCAAGGATCGCATACATCTTGAAACTTTGGTAGTTTCGAGCGATGATGATCTTACCAGTTTGGAAGAGTTCTACCAATCCGATCGCAGAAACGATAGTCGTATCTTTCAGGGCAATGACGAATTGGTTAACAAAGTTTGGAAGCATGAGTTTGGTTGCTTGTGGCAAGATGATCTT
This sequence comes from Streptococcus caecimuris, assembly GCF_943193075.1. Classification (NCBI taxonomy): domain Bacteria; kingdom Bacillati; phylum Bacillota; class Bacilli; order Lactobacillales; family Streptococcaceae; genus Streptococcus; species Streptococcus caecimuris. The sequence goes on from NZ_CALPCT010000003.1 coordinate 131,203, forward strand.
ACGCATGGTCTTGCCATAGGAGATTCCCAGGCTTCGGCTGGCTTCCATCTGTCCGATCGGTACAGCTTGGATCCCCCCACGAACAATTTCTGCAATATAGGCAGCAGCATTGAGGGAGAGGGCGATGGTACCTGCAACAAAGTCGTTGATTGGAGATTGATGACCTGTGACCGATTCAATCAAGTTTGGAATTCCCCAGAAGATGAAGGCGGCGAGGATCATGAGTGGGATCCCACGAATAACATCGACAAAGATTTCAGCTGTCCAGCGGAGCCATTTATAAGGGCTAACACTAAACATCCCAAAGATAACACCGATCACCATAGCAATCGCGAAAGAGAGAAGTGCAAGGGCAAGAGTCACACCCAAACCACTTAACAATTGTTTGTAGTTGTTTTGAAGTAAGCCCCAGATCGTTGTTTCATCTGCTGTTGTACTTGAAGTACTTGATTTGCTATCTGACTTAAGATATTTATCGAGAATCTTTTGGTATTGGCCATTTTTCTTTAAGTTTGCAAGACCGTTATTGAACATCTCGATCAATTCAGGATTTTCACCTTTTTTAACGGCAAATGCTAGTTGACCACTTGGAGTTCCTTCGATAGGTGTTTTGAATTTACGTCCTTGTTTAATAGCGTATTTGATGACGGGTTCGTCATCCATAATCGCAGCGACAGAACCTGAGTTCAAGCTGTCGTACATAGAAGCCCCGTCAGAGAAAGTTTTGATCTTGTAGCCATATTTATTTTTATTCTTTTCAAGGAAGGTCTGCGATGCAGTTCCGTTTTTAACACCGACCGTCTTACCTTTTAAGTCATCGTAAGAATCAATCTTACTATCTTCTTGGACTGCAAGAATAGAGTTAGCAGTATAATATGGTTCAGAAAAATCAAATGTTTCTTTCCGAGCATCGGTCACGGTCATCCCTGCGATCATTCCTTGCGCATGACCAGATTGGACATCACTTACCGCAGCGTCAAATCCAGGGTTATCAATTTCAATGGTAAATCCTTGGTCTTTGGCAATGGCCTTGATCAAGTCCATATCGATCCCTGTATACTTATTTTTCCCATTCTGGAAAACGAATGGTGCAAAAGATGAGTCACTTGAAATTACATATTTTGACTTTTTAGGCGTTGCTTTTTGTCCAGCAGGAGTAGTTGTTGTTGGAACAGCACTGTTAGCAGTTGATTGGCTTTCACCGGTCCATTTCTTGATGATCTTATCAAGTGTTCCATCAGCTTTCATTTGAGCGAGAGCCTTGTTAAATTCAGTGATCAACTTTTCATGATTGCCACCTTTTTTAACACCAAAGGCAAAGCCACCGACTGCTTCCCCGTCCATATTGATAGCTAGGTCCTGCCCCTTTTGGATGGCGTATTGAATAACAGGTTGATCATCCATGACTGCATCCACTGCACCAGTTGATAAACTGTTGTACATGAGATCACCCGTATCAAAAGTCTTGATCTTGTAGCCGTATTTGTCCTTGTTTTTGTCGAGGAAGCGTTGGGCTGCAGTACCGTTTTTGACACCGACTGTCTTCCCTTTTAATTGGCTGTACTTCGTGATTTTGTCGGCTTTTGTAGTTGCAATGACAACCTTTGTATCGTAGTAAGTATCAGACATGGTGAAGACTTTTTCACGTTCAGTTGTTTTGGTCATTCCGGCCATAATGGCATCCGCTTGACCAGCTTGGACAGCATTAACTGCAGCATCAAATCCAGGGAAGGATTTATCTAAATCCCAGCCATTGATTTCAGCGACCTTGTCCAAGATTTCTACGTCAATTCCTTTATAGGTTTGATCTGAATCCTTAAATTCAAACGGAGCATAAGCTGTGTCGAAAACGACCTTGATCGTCTCAGCATGAGCATGACCAGCGAATGCTACCAGTGGAAATAAGAAAAGCAAATAGGCTAGTAATTTTTTCTTCATTTCTGTCTCCTTTTTCTTCATTTCTCTTTGGGTGTTTGACCCATGAGTGCATTGACCAAAGGATGGCCTGAAAAAACAAAACATTCATACCAAATAGAGTATGAATGATCTTATGTTTTTCTATAAAAGCTATTATATCAGAAAAGTATCAGTTCAGCAAGAAAAATCAACTTTCGATGTTAGGTTTTCTGACATGAAGTGGTGTTGCAGGTCTGGATTTTCTTTGCTACAATGGACCTATTAGATAAATGGAGGTCGATCATGAAGAAAGGGAAGATTATTCAAGATATAAAAACTAACACCTCATGGCCAGTACTTGTTTCTACACTATTCTATGTGTTTTTAACCTTCTTATTTGTTGAAGGTGGACTTTGGTTTGGGAGTGAGTTTGTAGGACCATTTTCTCTAGCCATAGAGTTTTTAACAGAACTCTTTTCGCCAGGTAATGGAGGAGCGAGTGTCCAAGAATTTTTCTACCATTATTTTCTTTATTATGAGCTCTTCAGTTTTGGATTCATTCTCTTACTCTTTATTTTTTGGGTGAAGTTCATTGAGAAGAATCCCTTATCGACTTTAGGTTTTATAAAAAAGAACTGGCTAAAGTATCTAGGTTGGGGAATCTTGATTTCACTGCTTCAAATGGGTGTGATTGCGCTTGTCTACCAAGTCAGTGGAATCGGGTCTTTTGTGTTAAATGAGCTCAGTTTAGAGCCCTTGCTTTTTATCCTAGGATTATTTCCATTTTGGCTCCTCCAAGGGGGGACGGAAGAAGTAGCGACGCGAGGTTGGCTTCTGACTCGGATTGCTTCAAGAACTAATCTGCCTTTAGCGATCGCGATTTCTAGTAGTCTCTTTGGCATTCTGCATATGGGAAATGCAGGAGTGACCTTCTTATCCGTTCTGAATATCATCCTCGATGGAGTGCTAGCTGGTTTGCTCCTTGTCTACACCGATAGTATCTGGCTAGTGGTCGCCCAACACGGCACCTGGAACTATGTACAAGGCAATCTCCTTGGTTTTCAAGTCAGTGGGACGGGGGCAGATGCCTCTATCTTTACCTTTACCATGGGGTCAGGACCTGACTGGTTGACTGGAGGGGAATTTGGAGCGGAAGGATCGATCATCACAACTCTGGTTCTTCTAGTATCCGTCGTGATTGTTTATCGTTTAGGGGAGAGGAAAGAAAGAGTTTAATGACTAACTTCTGTGTAATGTCTGAAAGTCATATATGAAAAAGACAAACACCAAAAATGACGTTTGTCTGTATTCTGAGTCGAACACATATTGATGAGTTCGGCTTTTTCTATATAATAATGGGAATGATTAGCTTGACTTGTGCACCATCATGAATATTTTCTAAATGCATCGTTCCATTATGAAGTTTCATGACGCGTTTTACGAAAGATAAACCAAGTCCATAGTGACTTTCTTGAGAGGATGTTCTTGCTTGGTCATCTTTATAGAAAAGATTTCCAGCATTCTGTAATATATTTTTTGAAAAAGTAGATTGATTATTCCATATGGTTAGAACTAATCGATTATTTTCTTGTGACATTGTTAGCTGGATCTTTGCATCATTATCTTTTTGATGTTGTATTGCATTATTAATAACATTTGTGATTGCTCGAAAAAATAAATTGGAATGAATAGCAATTTGTGCCGATGAAGTTACTGTGTTATTAAAAACAAAATGTGTATTTCTCGGGAGTAAAGGTGTGATATATTCCTTCAATTGATGAGTTACTTGTTGAATCGATATATTTTCAAGTTGAATATCATGATCGTAAAAGGTTTTGGAGTATTGGATGAAGTGGTTGAAATAATCGTTTAATTGAATACTTGCTTGCTCAAGATCTTTTAGACATTCCATTGTTTGAGGTGTTTGCTTGGTAGATTGTAGGAATTCAGCATTTCCTCTGATGACAGTTAGAGGGCTACGAAGATCATGTGCAGCGCTAGATACTTGAAACATGAGTTCTTTTTTTTGTTCTTTTTCATGTTCAATCCTATTTTTTATATCAGATTGCATTTTTTCGATTAGTTCATTTGTTTCAATGAATTCTTTAATCTGCAAATGGTGATGTTCATTTTTGGTGAAATATAGACCACTATGATAAACCATGTTCATTTCTTTTTGAATCTTGGTTAATAATTGTCTAATATTTATTACAATGATAAAAATCAAAATGATGCAAAGATAAATCCAAGAACTGACGCTAAAAAATAAAGCAAAGCGATTGGCATTTCTCTCATTTATTCCAGATACAGAAGATAGAAGAGCTGGAACTATGTAAAAAAGTATCAGACATAGAAGAAATTGCCAAATGATTTTAAGGTAGGTACGCTTAATGAGTTGCTTGATTGTCAATTCTTTTTCCATTTGTATCCTCCTCCCCATACTGTTTTGATAGGATCAATTTGATGAGCCTTGAATTTTTGTCTAATTTGATAGATGTATTCAGTGATTGACCGTAGTTGAGCATCAGAGCTTACGGGATAGAGGTAATCGTAAAGTTCCTCTACGCTAAATATTCGGTTCTCATTTTTAGCTAAAAGATAAAGTAAATCAAACTCTCGCTTAGTTAATGAAATTCTCTTTGAATGATAATAAACTTCTTGACTATCTCGATAAAAAGTTATATTTGACTCCATCTCTTCTTTAGAGGAATGGTGTGATCTTTCTTCTCTACGAAGATGCATTTGAATTCTTGCAATCAATTCTTTAATGCTGAATGGTTTTGTGATGTAATCATCGGCTCCGGCTTGTATTCCTTTTAATAAATCTTCTTCAAAATCTTTAGCGGTTAGAAATAAGATTGGAGTAGCAATTTGTGAACGAATGGAACGACAAATTTCTATACCAGAAATAGGCATCATGACGTCAAGTAAAATTAGATCAAATCCAGTAAAGTCACAGATATTGATCTCCTCTATATTTTTACGAGTTTCCACGTGAAAGTTGTTTGCTTCTAATGCATTCCCTATTAATCGTAAGATTTTTTCATCATCGTCAATGGCTAAAATTTTATACTTCATAGTTCCTCCAATTATATGAGCATATTATAGCAAATATAGAATGTAATTTGTTGAAAATAAAAAAAATAATTATTCTGAGAATTTCCTGATTTTCTCCTGTTATACTTGCTCCAAGTGAAGGTGGAATTTCACTAAAAGTCAGAAGGGAAAAAGAATGAATGATAACAATTCAAAAGCTACATAAGGAATATAATAATAAAATTGTCCTTCAAAACGTGTCTTTCAAAGCTAAGAAAGGTGAGATTACTGGATTGATTGGACCGAATGGATCTGGAAAATCAACTTTAATCAGAATTTTACTTGGATTAGAAAATAGTCAAATGGGAATGACGTTGATCGATGGCAAAAAATACTCTCAATTGGGAGATAATCCTTTTTGTATTGTTGGATCGTTCCTTGACAGTTGCCAACCTTACCCAACCAGAACAGGATTTCAGCATCTTCGTTGGATTGGCTTGGCTTGTGGGGTTGATAGAAATAGGTGCAAGGAATGTTTAGAGTTGGTGGGGTTAAGTGAAGCTAAAAATAAAAAAGTAAAAGACTATTCATTAGGAATGAAGCAACGTCTTGGTTTAGCAACAGCCTTATTAGCAAATCCTGACATCTTAATTTTAGATGAACCAATCAATGGACTAGATCCAGAAGGAATTCGCTGGGTACGTAATTTTTTACAATCTTTTGTCAATGAAGGTAAAACTGTCTTAATGACAAGTCATTATATGAGTGAGTTAGAATTAACTGTAGATCATTTGGTTGGTATTTCTAATGGCAAAATTGTTATTGATGCTTCTACAAAGGATATTTTGAAACAGTTTGGCTCTTTTGAGGAAGCATATTTTAAGTCACTCGAAGGGAAAGAAGGTGAATAATATGTTGAAGCGTTCCTTTTTTAGTGATCTCTATAAATATTGTAGTTTACCTACTTTTAAATTCACTTTTTTTCTTATTTTGGGAGTCAGCATATTTTTTACAATTCAAAATATCCAGGTGATAAATGCCTTAGTAGAAGGAAATGGCCAAGCAGTTAACCTTGATCCGTCCATGTTATCATCGAATCCAGTTTATACAGTCAGGGATGCCCTCTTATCCTCCCCCTACCAAGCAAGTGTCATTTTCTTGCCAATCTTGGTTTCGCTTGTTTATTCAACCCATTACCAATTTGGTGATGATTATTTTAGCCAGTTATTGATTCCTAACTGGAAAGTTCGTCTTACTGGGTTTATTGCAAGTTCGATTGTCCTATCGTTACTCTCTACTTTAATATTTTCTATAGTAAACGTTGTTATTTTATTCGTTTTTCTAGATTCAACTCTAAAGAATTTTTTAGAATTGACATTGTTTTTAGATGTCACGGTAAGAGTTATGATATTTGCAATCGTTCTTACTTTATTAGCTTTACTTTTCGTAATCGTAACGAAAAAATCAATGACTGCATTAATTGCAGATGTTTTATTATTGGTTATCAGTTTATCAGGTATTCTAAGAGGAATTTCCTCTAAAATAGAAAATCTATTGCCTTTGATTGGAGCAAAGTCATTTGCATTTGGTCGAATTGAAGGGACTCAAACGAGCCAATTGTATGGAATTACACTTTTAATAGTAGAAGGGATCTTGTTCTTGGTGTTCATAATGGTTGTAGAAAAGATTCGAATGGGGAGGAAGAATGGCAAAAGTATTTTTCAGTCTTATCGTCAAAAAATATAGTTTAAAACCCGTAAAGTACCAGATAGGCATACAGTCTCTTTTAATAGGTTTTGTGTGTCTATTGGGTGTGTTACCAGTTGCAATTAATGGTGCAATTGTAGAATTATCTTTAAAGCAAGCTCTTGTTTTTGCATCAATGCTCTCTGTTGGTATTGGGTGTGTTAATGCATTTGTTGAGTTACAATCACACGAAACAAAGCTAGTTTACTTGGTAAGTGGAAAAAGGATCTTAAGTTCAATTAGGATCCTGTTCATAGAGTTATTTGATGTAGTACTACAATCAACCTTGTATTTCATTGTACTGCTTATATGGTTTCAATTTTATAGGAGCGAAAATGGTGTCAGTTTAGAAATCTTCAGTTTCTATTTGTTTGGCTCCATCCAATACTTTTTGATTTCTTACTTCTTAAGTTATTTTTTCAAAAGTCCAATGGGGAGTTTAGCTATTTTGCTGCTATTTCCTATTTTGGTACAACCATTCATAGAAAGAGTAGTGGAACCATTGACTAGTTATCTATTTTATAATATTGTTGCGGATACAATATTAGGGAGAGCTTCCTATCTGCAACTCTGTATTTACGTTATTGGACTGGTATGTTTACTTGGAGCAACACTCTACTTCTTGGTAAGGAATCAAGAAGTTAAGTAGTAAATAAAAATGATACTGATGAGCAAACCTTGCTAATTTTGTAAATCAATGACATTGATGTTTATTACGTATTTCATGGTTTTAGAATAAAAGACAAGACTTCCGAAGTAATTGCGAGAGTCTTGTTTAGTTTTTATGCTAATACGTGTCCAATTAATTAGATTGTAATTCGCTCATGTACTAATTTAATGAATCGTTCTGTAACATGTTGTCTTCCCTCTTCATTCCTCATCTCAGAGAATTCTAGTGATTTATGGTAAAATAAGGTCTATATATGTGAGGACAAAGAGATGATTAATCGAATTACAGACAACAAATTTAAACTAGTATCCAAATACCAACCGTCTGGGGACCAACCGCAGGCCATTGAGCAGTTGGTGGATAACATCGAGGGAGGCGAGAAGGCCCAAATCTTGATGGGGGCGACTGGTACGGGGAAGACCTATACCATGAGCCAGGTTATTGCCCAGGTCAATAAACCGACCCTGGTCATTGCCCACAATAAAACGCTAGCAGGTCAGCTCTATGGGGAGTTCAAGGAGTTCTTTCCAGAGAATGCTGTCGAGTACTTCGTTTCTTACTACGATTACTACCAGCCAGAAGCTTATGTACCATCGAGTGATACCTATATCGAAAAGGATAGCTCGGTCAATGATGAGATTGACAAGCTTCGTCACTCAGCAACCTCAGCGCTCTTGGAGCGTAACGATGTCATCGTTGTAGCGTCTGTTTCATGTATCTATGGGTTGGGTTCGCCTAAGGAATATTCCGACAGCGTGGTCAGTTTGCGTCCAGGTCTGGAGATTTCTCGTGATCGTTTGCTCAATGACTTGGTGGACATCCAGTTTGAACGTAATGATATCGACTTTCAACGGGGGAAATTCCGTGTCCGTGGAGATGTGGTCGAGATTTTCCCAGCTTCGCGTGATGAGCATGCCTTTCGAGTCGAGTTTTTCGGAGATGAGATTGAGCGGATTCGTGAGATTGAAGCTTTGACCGGCCAGGTTTTAGGAGATGTGGACCACTTAGCGATCTTCCCAGCCACTCACTTCGTGACCAATGACGACCATATGGAAGTGGCCATTGCCAAGATTCAGGCGGAACTAGAGGAGCAGTTGAAGGTCTTTGAAAAAGAAGGTAAGCTCTTAGAAGCCCAACGCCTGAAGCAACGGACCGAGTATGATATTGAAATGTTGCGAGAGATGGGCTACACCAACGGGGTGGAGAACTATTCTCGCCACATGGATGGACGAAGCGAAGGAGAGCCACCTTACACCCTACTTGACTTCTTCCCAGAAGATTTCCTCATTATGATTGACGAAAGCCACATGACCATGGGCCAAATCAAGGGCATGTACAATGGAGACCGCTCACGTAAGGAGATGTTGGTCAACTATGGTTTCCGTTTGCCATCTGCATTGGACAACCGGCCACTGCGTCGGGAGGAGTTTGAAAGCCATGTCCACCAGATTGTTTATGTGTCTGCGACACCAGGTGACTATGAGATGGAACAAACGGACACCGTCATCGAGCAGATTATTCGGCCGACAGGTCTTCTAGATCCAGAAGTGGAGGTCCGCCCTACCATGGGACAAATGGACGATCTCTTGGGTGAGATCAATGCGCGTGTGGAACGTGGAGAGCGGACCTTTGTCACTACCCTGACCAAGAAGATGGCAGAAGACTTGACCGACTACTTCAAAGAAATGGGTGTCAAGGTCAAATACATGCACTCGGACATTAAGACCTTAGAGCGGACGGAAATAATCCGTGATTTGCGTCTGGGTGTCTTTGATGTCTTGGTCGGAATCAACCTGCTTCGGGAAGGGATAGACGTACCAGAAGTTAGCCTAGTGGCCATTCTCGATGCGGACAAGGAAGGTTTCCTCCGTAATGAGCGAGGGCTCATTCAGACCATTGGCCGTGCTGCCCGTAATAGTGAGGGTCACGTGATCATGTATGCGGACACCATGACCCAGTCTATGCAACGTGCGATCGATGAAACGGCTCGTCGTCGTCAGATTCAGATGGCCTATAATGAAGAGCATGGCATTGTGCCACAAACCATCAAAAAGGAAATCCGTGATCTCATCTCTGTTACTAAGGCTGTGGCCAAGGAAGAGGATAAGGAAGTGGATATCACCAGCCTCAACCGCCAAGAGCGTAAGGAATTGGTCAAGAAACTGCAAGGCCAAATGCAAGAAGCCGTCGAAGTGCTTGATTTCGAATTGGCAGCACAGATCCGCGATATGATGTTGGAAGTCAAGGCCTTGGATTAGATAGGATAAAGCGAATGAAGATTATCATTAAAACGATGGAAACTCCTGAAGAGATAGAAGGAAAATCTCTCGTTCATTGGCAAACGTGGAGAGAGGCTTATGACGATCTTTTACCCGCGGATTTTCAGGAGACGATGACATTAGAAAAATGTCGATTCTTTAGTCAAAAATATCCAGAAAATACCTTGATTGCGATGGATGGAAAGAAGGTCGTTGGATTTATCAGCTATGGAAATTACCGTGATGAGACCATTCAAGCTGGTGAAATCATTGCCTTATATGTTTTAAAAGATTACTATGGAAAAGGTGTGAGTAAACAGTTAATGCATGCTGCATTTGTTGCTCTTGATCAATTCTCTGAAATTTATTTATGGGTATTGAAAGATAATAAGCGAGCCATTGCTTTCTATCAAAAAATGGGTTTTACTTTTGATAGCCAAGAACAAATACTTAAACTTGGAAAACCTGTTAAGGAATTGCGGATGATATGTTCTTCAAATAAAAATTCCTAAAAGACGTATCTATCAATCTTTGAACCATTATCAATGAATCAAGTAAAAATATAAAAGAGATAGAATGAACCAAAGAGATGAAGGAGAAGACGAATGAAGATTCTAGTCATCAATGGGCATCCAGATAAGGAAAGTTACTGTCAGGCTATTTTTCAAACCATAGTCGAAACTATTGACTCAAATCGCCACGAGCTTAAAGTGATCAGTCTCAATGAAGAAGACTTTGATCCAGTTCTTCGCTACGGTTATCGAAAGCGGATGGAAGAAGATCCATTTATCCTTCGTTCTCAAGAATGGATCCAGTGGGCGGATCACCTGATCTTTGTCTATCCCATCTGGTGGAGTAGTATGCCGAGCCTTATGAAGGGCTGGATCGATCGAGTCTTTACACCGGGGATTGCCTACTCGGCCAATGATCAAGGAAGTTTCATCTGGAATTACCTGAGAGGCAAGCAATTCAAGAAGTTGCTCAAAGGAAAAACAGCCAGTATTTATTCGACTTCCATGGCGCCTACTTGGTGGTACAAGATTTTTTCAGGTCCTATCAATATTCCAGATAGTTATGGCATCTCTGTTTTGAAGAATGCCGTCTTGAACCATTGTGGGATTAAAACCAATCGCGTCTGCATCTTAGGAGAAGTCGGCCGCGATGTGAATACCGCTAGCATGAGGGAACAGCATCTCAAAAAGGTCGTAGCAGAAGTGAAGAAACTCTGATCCTGTTCTTGTCTTTGTTGGGTGAGTTTAGGTAAGAAGTTGTATTCTAAACGGATGTTGGATAAAATAGGAATAAAATCTATAGGAAATAGGGTAAATAAATATGTTTCTATTTATGTATATGATCTATGTCATCTATTCCATTTCACAACTGAAAAGAGAAGATAAAAGGGTCTCTCTTTTTACGAAGATTGTCGTTTATAGTTTATTGGTTTTATCATTGGTTAAGATCTATTTCGGCTTAGTGGCATTTATATTTTCCCCTTTACCACTAATTGGTTCTATAGTTTCTTTTGCTCTTGGCGGTATGAGACTCGTTCTTAGAATAGTTATAGCTCTTAGCTTACTTTTATTATCGCTAAGTCTATTTTTAGATAGTAAAAAAAATGATCCGGATGCGCCTCTAATTGATCATTGGATTCGGTTGGGTTATCATATTCTGTTGATGTTTCTTTAGGAGATCCAGTTTAATCCAATTATTACGAAGGGGAGACCAAACATGAGAAAGTATTTGAACATGTTTCGGATCCTGTATCTGATTCTGTTGCTTTTTGTTCTTGTGAACTTTATATTGAGCTTCTATGGTTATGCATTTACACCGCTCCTGTGGAATCCCTGGCTGTATCTTGGAGCTGTGACGGCTTTTAGTCACATCTGGTATCACTTCTATCGAAAACATGCTCCAAATTGGAAGAACCTTGTTAGTGTTCTTTTGAGTCTCTTTGCTATGGTGATTCTGGTATTTTTCATTGAGTTGTTCTTTACCTTTAATGGCCATGGTCCGGTAACAATTCACTCGGAATATTCGTTAAAAGAGAAGACCATTGTCTTTGAGAGAGGCTTTCTTTTGGATATTTTTGATGAATACCATGAGCTGGTAAATCCCTTTGTGATGAAGAAAGAGGTAAAGAAAAAAGTTTATTTTGATTAATTGTTACCATCATAGAAAGGAAATTTATGTCACGCGCAATATCTACTGTACTTACCAATCTTTGTTTGGTGGAAGACCTTGATAATGGAAAAGTAGTCCTCCAATACCGCTCGCCAGAGCGTTACAAGAAATGGTCTGGCTATGCCTTTCCTGGAGGTCATATCGAAAAAGGAGAAAGTCTTGCAGAATCCGTCATTCGTGAAGTTTACGAAGAGACAGGACTGACAATTGCAGATCCAAAACTCGTCGCAGTCAAAGACTGGCCACTAGACGATGGAGGCCGCTATATTGTCTTTTGCTACAAAGCGACAGAATTCACTGGCCAGCTCAGATCGTCCGAAGAAGGAGAAGTTTCTTGGGTTGAGAAAGATCAATTAGAAAAGTTGGATTTATCCTACGATATGCTTCCTCTGCTGGAAGTGATGGAAGACCCGGACTTGTCTGAGTTCTATTATCGCAAACGGACAGACGATGATTGGGAAAAATTAAGATTTTAAGTAAAGGGCTAGAGGGATCTAGCTTTTTTTGCTTGTAAGCTAAAAGAAGTAAGAATATTCCATTCGTGCTTGAATCTGCTCAGAAAAAGTACTATAGTATAAGCATAAAATACTATTGTAATCTTTCATACTGTAAAAAGAAAGAAGGCAAGATATGAAATTACAATTTAGAATCCTTATAGGAATTTGCTTCTTGATCGGTGCCTTAGTCTTTGCCTTTCAAAAGGAATGGTTATACGCTTTGCTGTTGCTTTTAGTTGGGGCTTCTTACCTTTATAAAGGAGTGCGTCGATGAAGAATGATTGTTTAAACATCAAGGGGCTAAATGTTTGGTATAAAAAAGACAAGCCCGTTATAAAAGACACGAATTTGCTTGTGCTCAATCATTCTGTAGTAGGGTTGATTGGTCGAAATGGAGCAGGGAAGACAACCTTGCTAAAAGCTTTAAGTAGTGTCTTTGATCATCGGCAGTATGCAGTTGAGTCTGTTACCATAGAAGACAAGGCGACCTCTTTTCATACGAATTTCTATAAGAGCCGTACCTATACAGTTTTTACTGAAAACAATAGTTTTTTAAATTGGGATTTTGTTCACTATTTTAATTTTGTCTGTCGTTTGTATCATCGAAAGAGAGATGAAAAGGTATTGCAGGACTTGATTTCAGGCTTTCATTTTGAAGAGTTTCTCAACACAGACATTGGTAGTTTGTCAACGGGAAATAAGAAGAAAGTCTTCTTGATCGCAGCTTTTTATCTCAAACCTACCCTCCTTATTTTGGACGAACCATTTGATGGCCTTGATTTTGATGCGACAGAATTTCTATATGGTTTGCTATTGCAGTATAAAGAAGAAGGCTCTATTCTGATGAGTTCGCATATCGCAGAGAGTATCGTTCGGGTCTGTGATACAGCTTATTATATTGAAGATGGTCACCTAGACGCGATTGAATCGAATTTAGAAGATTGGTTTCATGACGTCAATCGTCAGAGGGGGTAGAACATGCTACTAGCAATTTTTAGAGATGTGGTATCCAAAAATCGGCTCTTCTTGTTCTTGACTTCCTTAGCCTTTGCTCTTTATTACTATCTTGTTGGGGCAAAATTTTCTACGAGCTTTCAAGTCTTGTTGATCAGTACGGCTATTGTTACTGCTCTATCAACCTTTCAATTGCTGTATTCCTACTTTTCGATGGACAGGGTCCAGGCCTACTACCAGCTTCCTTTGTCTCTCAATCGTTTTAAAGGGTCTTTTCTGACGGTAACCTTTCTTCTCAATTTACTAGAGCGCGTGCTGTTATTGATCCTCTTTTTAGGAGTCAGGTTAGACCTGCTACAATCCTTTAAGCTGGTCCTCCTTTCTTTACTGGTGGTATTGAGTGTGTTTTATATCTTTATCCAGTTCAATACCAGGCCAAGTCTTCTAGGAGGAGTGCTCATTTTTGTAACGACTGTTCTTACAGCATCTTCTTTATGGATTCAACAAGTGTCCTATATGATCTTACTTTCAGCCTTCGTTACTATCTTTATTTTTAAAAATGACGACTTAATCGCGATTTCAAAAAATGATCAGTTGCTTGTCGCAAAGAGAAAAAGTGGCAATTATTTTTGGATTTCCTTATTTCAAGAGCGCTATTTTTCCATCAATTTTGTCTTTACTCTCATCTTCCTCCTTCTCATTCTGATACAGGATTATGAGGCTCCTTTAAAAATCATCATCCTTTTAACGATTGCTTCTGTCAATACGCCATTAACCACTCTCATTTCCGCTGATAAAGATTTGATCGATCATGTTAAGTCTCTTCCTAAGAGTCGGTTCTTTTACTTGATGTATTACCGTGTATTGCTGACTTATTTCCTATTTGTCAATCTATTTGTTGCTCTGTTATTAAAAATGGTGGTTATGCCTGACTTGGGGATCCTATTTTTACTAGGAGTGATGATTCTAGCAGTAGTGGAAGCTGTTTTGCACTTACTGATTGAAATCTATTTCCCTTTAAGAAAATGGAATTTAAAGAGAGAATGTTGGAAGCACCCAAGAAAATATATTGTGCCTAGTATCGTCTTCTTACTTAGTTGGAGTCTCCTCTTCTGCTTCTAAGGAATTGCTCCTTTGCTTGTATCTGCTTCTTAATTGTAGTATGATAGAGGAGTTGAAAAGATGCTAGAAAAGGTGGCAAGTAATATGAAAGATATTCACTTTGATGCAATTGCTGCATTTGAAAATTACGAAATCGAAAAGATGAGAGATGGCCATGTAGTGGTGACAACCAAGGTCGTGGAATCCTCGCTCAATTATTATGGAAATGCGCACGGAGGCTATCTCTTTACCTTGTGTGACCAAGTCAGTGGTTTGGTCGTGGTTTCTCAAGGGGTCGATGGGGTGACCTTGCAATCCTCGATCAATTACTTGAAAGCAGGGCGTCTGGGGGATGTCCTGACCATCCATGGCGAATGTGTCCACAGTGGACGGACGACTCGAGTTGTGGATGTTGATATTACCAATCAAGACGGGGCTAATGTCTGCAAGGCAACCTTTACGATGTTTGTTACGGGAGTGAGAGATGAATCCGCACAAGTACGCATTTAAAAACTATATTTTTGATTTTTATGGAACCTTGGTCGACATCGAAACCGATGAGTCGAGTCCCATTTTATGGGATACCATGGCTCAGATCTACCAATCCTACGGGGCAAGCTACACAGGAGAAGGTCTGCGCCTGCGTTATAAAGAGTTGGTGCAACAAGCCGAAGAAGACTTGGCTAAGGAAAAACAAGTTGCCTACCCAGAGATTGATCTGACGGTTATCTTTGTACAATTGTATTTAGAAGGTCATCCAAGTGGAAATAGTGTTTCCCACCTCAAAGAGTGGGGACGTTTGATTGCGCGGACTTTCCGTGTCCTTTCTCGCAAACGGTTGGAGCTTTATCCTCACACGAAAGAAGTATTAGAGGATATGAAAGCTGCAGGTTGCCGGATCTTTCTCTTATCCAATGCCCAAGCAGATTTTACCAATCCGGAGATTGATTTGGTTGGTTTGAGAGAACTTTTCCATGCCATTTACTTGTCATCTGATGCAGGTATTCGCAAACCTCAGCCAGAGTTCCTCTTGGAAGTCATCAAAGAACACCAGTTGAACCCTGAGAAAACGGTCATGGTGGGGAATGACTTTACGACAGATGTCGCTGTTGCCCAAAGTATCGGGATGGAGAGTATCTTGATCAATACCTTCCCATACTCTGAAGCTGAACTGCGCGAGAAGAATCAAGCAGGTGTGCGCGTGATTCGAGACATTCAAGAATTGCAGGAAGATTGAAAATATCATCCATGTAGGGAGGCCAAGTCGCCTCCTTTTTTATTGAAAATGCTACAGTGGAACAGGATTTGTCAAATTTTCTCTTTCATGGTATACTATGAAAGTTAATTTGAATAAGGAGATAAAAATGAATAACTTACCAAACTGTCCAAAATGTAACTCTGAATACGTCTATGAAGATGGAGCGCTCTTGGTGTGCCCAGAGTGTGCGTATGAATGGAACCCAGCTGAGGTCGAAGAAGAAGAGGGTGTCGTAGCGATTGATGCCAACGGAAACAAATTGGCTGATGGCGATACGGTGACCTTGATCAAAGATTTGAAAGTGAAGGGTGCACCGAAAGATTTGAAACAAGGTACGCGCGTGAAAAATATCCGTATCGTTGAAGGAGACCACAACATCGATTGTAAGATTGATGGTTTTGGTGCAATGAAGCTCAAATCAGAATTTGTGAAGAAGATCTAAAGAACAGTACACAAATTGATAGAGTTGTTAAAGTTTATAATGGAACTTTCCGCTGTGAGAAAAGTACTTGAAACAGTATTGATTCAAGTACTCGGGAGTTTTGAAACTTTAGGTTCAAAACTAAGTCATGGAACTTCGTAGAAGTTCGCTGACGCCCGTCCTCACTTAAGGAAAGTTCCTGATAAAACTGAAGGGCCTAGCCCCTTTTCTTTCAGGAGAATACTATGAAATTCAAACTATTATTTAGCTATCGTTTTCTATTGTTTATTTTAAGTGTACTTGGCGTTTATCTACAACTGACCAAGCATGGTGGCTTTGGTATGATGCTCTATTACACCATTTTATCTAACATGTTGGTCATGTTCTTTATGGGAGACATGGTTTGGCGCATGGTTCGAGGGCGTTCGACCCAGACTCAGGGCTACCTTCGCATGAAGGGGGCAGTGACCATGTCCATTATGATCACCTGTGTCATCTACCACTTTATGTTGGCGCCTCTTGCGACACCAGAGAAGTTTTATCGTTTGGAAAACTTCCTTTGTCATTACATCGTTCCTTTGATGTTCTTCTTTGATACCCTAGTGATTGATAAAGCCAAGCAATACCGTAAGCTCGATCCTTTCTTTTGGACCTTGATTCCACTGGCATACATGCTCTTTGCTCTTCTCAATGGTTTGGTCTTGAAGTGGCCAATTCCAGGTGCAAAAGATAGTCCGTTTGCCTATTTCTTTATCAATGTTAATAAATACGGCTGGGCCTTTGTTGGAAAATGGGTGGTGATCATTTTTATCGCTTACCTCTTGGCTGGCTATGTGCTTTATGGGATTAAAAATATCAAGCGGAAATCGGCTGTTTCTTAGTAAAAACCGAACATTATTCGGATGAAAAATCATGTTTTTAAATTTTTTTGAAAAATGTTGAGTTTTTTCTTGCATGTCGTTTGAAACTGTGATATAGTTATCTCAATTAAATAAATCCTTTAATCCTGTCCCGTGAGGCAGGCAAGGAGACTGTGAAAAACAATGGCTAGGACCATAGAGCGAGACTCTATCCTCTTAGACCATTCATTTGCTGAACCTCCTTGAAAAAGGAGGTTTTTCTTTTACAACTAAGGAGGACTGAATGAAAACCAAAGAAGTCGTTGATGATTTGACGATGAAACGGGCCATTACCCGGATCACCTACGAAATCATTGAACGAAACAAAGATTTGAGCCAGATTGTGCTGGTGGGGATCAAGACGCGTGGTGTTTACATCGCTCGCCGGATCCAAGAACGCCTCTCTCAGCTGGAACAAATCGATGTCCCTGTAGCAGAACTAGATACCAAGCCTTTCCGAGATGACATGAAGGCGACAGAAGATACAACGGTCTTACCAGTTGATATCGCTCATAGAGAAGTCATTTTGATCGATGATGTCCTCTATACTGGTCGCACGATACGCGCTGCCATTGACAATCTGGTCAGTCACGGTCGTCCCGCTCGAGTGAGTCTGGCGGTTCTAGTCGACCGTGGGCATCGGGAGTTGCCGATTCGTCCGGACTTTGTTGGGAAAAATATCCCGACAAGTAAGTCAGAGGAAATCATTGTCGAGATGGTGGAGCTAGACGGTCAAGACCGCGTCCTCATCAAAGAAGCTTAAACAAATTGTAAACTATTTGCATTCACATTATAAAAGGAGAATCAACATGTCTGAAAATCAAATCGCTCTTAAAAACCTTGTCTCAATGGAAACTCTTACCAATGAAGAAGTAATGGCATTGATCAAACGTGGGATTGAGTTCAAAAACGGAGCTAAAGCAGCCTACGAAGACCAACACATCATCTCAAACCTTTTCTTTGAACCTTCAACTCGTACCCACAAAGCCTTTGAAGTGGCAGAGTTGAAATTGGGATGTGATCTCCTTGACTTTGATGTGAAGACAAGCTCTGTGAACAAAGGGGAAACACTTTACGATACCATCTTAACCATGTCAGCTCTTGGAGTGGATGTCTGTGTCATCCGTCACCCTGAAGTGGACTACTACAAAGAATTGGTTGAAAGTCCAACGATCACAGCCTCTATCGTCAATGGTGGTGACGGTTCAGGTCAACACCCAAGCCAAAGCTTGCTTGATTTGATGACTATCTACCAAGAATTCGGTCACTTTGATGGCTTGAAAGTTTGTATCGCTGGGGACTTGGATCACTCACGTGTGGCAAAATCAAATATGCAAATCTTGAAACGTTTGGGAGCAACCCTCTACTTTGCAGGTCCAGACGAATGGAGAAGTGCGGAATTTGAAGACTATGGAACCTTCGTCACTATCGATGAAGTCATTGAAGATGTAGATGTGATGATGTTCTTGCGTGTGCAACACGAACGTCATGATTACGAATCACTCTTCTCTAAAGAAAACTACCACCGTCTTCATGGTTTGACTCAAGAACGTTATGACCGTATGAAAGATACAGCGATCTTGATGCACCCAGCACCAGTCAACCGTGACGTTGAAATTGCGGACCACTTGGTAGAAGCTCCTAAATCACGCATCGTAGAACAAATGACCAACGGTGTCTTTGTCCGTATGGCCATCATTGAAGCCGTCCTTAAAGGTCGCGGTGCAAAATAAGATAACTGACAATTCATTGAAAGGAAAGAAAGAGGACAGAGTAGAGAGCTACATGGAATCTGACTTTCCTTTTTTTGAGGAACTATGATAAAATTGGATTAGAATGAAAGAAGGGAGGGGTTCGATGAAACGATTATTGGTCCTAGAGGATGGGACTGTATTTGAAGGAGAAGCCTTTGGTGCAGACCTATATGTGACTGGTGAATTGGTCTTTACGACAGCCATGACAGGCTATCAAGAATTGATCACAGATCAGGCTTTTAGTGGCCAGATACTCTCTTTTACCTTTCCAGTTATAGGTGCAACAGGGATCAACCGGGATGATTCTGAATCGATTACGCCCACTTGTTTAGCAGTAGTCGTTCAGCATCTGGTGGAGATGCCGAGCAATTGGCGGCAGCAGATGACCTTGGATGAATTCTTGAAGCGAAAAAAGATCCCTGGTATTGTAGGGATTGATACACGACAGGTGGCCAAAATTGTCCGCAAGTATGGACGGATGAAGGCGACTGTCATTAACAAGGGGGATTCGATCGAGCATATACTGGATCAGTTGCGAGCAACGGTCCTTCCCAAAGACCAAGTGCGTCAAGTTTCTACAAAAACGGCCTATGCTGTACCAGGTTTTGGAAAGAGTATTGCCTTGATTGATCTAGGTGTCAAGCACTCTGTCTTGCGCCAGCTGAGTCAAAGAGACTGTAATGTCACGGTCTATCCCTATGATATCTCTTATGATGAACTGATGGAACAGCAGCCCGATGGTGTTATTTTATCCAGTGGGCCTGGCGATCCCCATCAGGTGAAAAAACTCTGCCGCTTGATCAAAAAGCTCAATGGTCAGATACCGATCTGGGGCATGGGCTTGGGGGCTCAGCTGCTGGCTCAAGCTTACGGGGCTGAACTAGCTCCTATGGAAGTTGGGCATTTCGGTTTAAATATTCCTGTGCGTGAAATTGCGACAGGAAAAATCGAGATAACCAGTCAAAATCACTTGTATAGTATCGCACGCGATAGCCTGCCCCATGATTTATTGGTCACGCATGAAAACGTCAATGACCATAGTATTGAAGCTTTTCGTCATCGTTACCAACCGATTTTAGGGGTTCAATTCCAAGTGGATGCTAGTCCAGGGACAAGGGAAAATCTCTATTTTTACGATGAATTTTTAGAATTAATTGATGCCAAAATTCACGAAAGTAGAAGGGAGAAGGAATGATGAAAGAAAACCAGAAATTGCTTCTCCTATGTGGAGATTCTTATCAGGATATTAGCCTCTTGGCTGCGGTAAATGAAGCACAAAAACTTTATGCCAAGGATGGAAATGCTCTTGTCCTTTATCTGGGCGAAGAAAATGTTATCACACAAGAAGCTGGAGAACAGGTAGTAGTCAGTAAGCTCAAGCTGGATGCTCTTAGGACGACTCTTCTTTCCTATACTGGGTCTCGCTTGCTCCTAACCTTTGCGGATAAACAGATTTTGAACCTCTTGTTTCGATTGGAAGAAACTGGATTTTTCAAAGACGCATCGATTAGGATTATCGGACCGAGCCTTCAACGCTACCGCACCTTTTATCAGCAGGCGGATCAACGACGACTCTTTCAAGAGTTGGGCTATCAGGTACCCGCTTCCGCACTGGTTGGTTCTGTTCGAGAAGCCATCGAGTTTTCTGAAGGCATTCAATTTCCCATTATGATCTGGCCGGTAGCGAGTAAGCAAGGGCAGGGGCGAAAGATTGCTCATAACCTGGATGACCTGTGCGAAGCAGTGGAAACGGGACTTTCGGTCTCTCCAAGTCAGCAGTGTTTGCTAGAGTTTTCGACCTATGGCTTTAAGGAACTGGATTTTGTGGTCATGCGCGATCGCGAAGACAATCACTACCTGGCAGCCTCTATTGAAAGCATTGATCCTGTCGGGATCCACTCTAGTGACTCTTATCAATTTATGCCAGCGGTCACCCTGACTGACCGGGAGTTCCAAAATCTTCGAGAAGCAGCAATCCACATCAGTCGCTATCTGAAGCTGACAGGAGCCATTTCTATTAAGTTTGCCTTGGATCCGACCAGCTATGCTTTTTATATCTTAGAGGTTAATCCATTTGCATCAGATAGTATCTCGATGGCCTCTATGGGCTTGGGCTATTCCTTGTTTGAGCAAGGAGTTCAGTTACAATTAGGGCGCTCTCTCGAGCATTTGCCTCACCCCTTATTAAAGGATCTAAAGGCTGTTTACGAACCAAGTTTGGACTATATCTTCTTTAAGATCCCGATTTTTTCTGATGCTGCTAAAAATGCCCGCCTCAATACCCAAATTCACTCTTATGGGGCAGTTTATGGATTTGGGAAGAGAATCGATGAGGCTTATCAACAAGCCCTAGAAACCATTAAAGATAAGAACTTGCTGACCATCCTTCCTGAGGAAATGAGCGATGATGAATTAATCCAGAAAATTGCTCGTCATATGCCCCACCGGCTCTTCTATATCTTAGAAGCCTTGAAACGTGGTTTTGAGTTTGAGGAACTCTTGGATTTGAGTAAATTAGCACCTGTTTATTTGCAGGTTCTGGCCAACCTTGTAGAAATGGAAAAAGTAGCAGAAGCTGAAATCAAACCAGCCTTTCTTCCAGTTGAACCATCAGCTGGTTTATATGAGGTCAAAGAGGGAGCAGCCTATTATCTGACCCAAAATGGAACCAATGAATCGTTAGGTTTGGACGCTGCTAGTGTCTTGGTGGATGATCTAGAAATCGGTGATGAGCGTTTTTACCAAAAGGTGAGAAAGCAAGTGAAAGAGCTGAAAGAAAAAGGACAACAGGTGATCTTACTCACGAATCGTCCTTTTACAGAATCTTTGGCAGATAAAGTCTATTATCTTCCTATTAATGAGACAAGCCTTCACCTGATTCAGACCATTGATCAGTTCAAAGATTTGATCTATCTTTCTAACATAAAATAAAGAGAGTGGGACAGAAATCGGTAATTCGTTAGAATTCGATTTCGTCGTCCCACCTCCGCACAGTTGAGTAGGGCT